>JAESQE010000292.1 GCA_016765335.1 Planctomycetaceae bacterium | reverse complement strand
CAGCAACAAAAAAGAGATCGCAATCATCTGGCGACCCGAGCTGCGGTTGCGAAAATACTTCAAGAGCAACGCCCATTAAAACAACGGTTGCAAGAATCGTTGGCTTTGCTAGTGAATCTTGAGGGACTGGAAAATCAGAACAAAGCAGGCATATTCCTCACTTTTGAGGAACAAGATCACTTGGATTTAATTGTAACACACGGAGATTTTCCCCAGCACTTTCTCGAAAATGAACAATCGATCCCTAAAGGGTTTTGCCTTTGTGGCAAGGCCGCAATTTCTGGAGAATTGATCATTTCAAATGGTTGTCTCAAAGACCCTCGCCACGATCAAACCTACCAGGGGATGACTTCGCATGGTCACTACATTGTACCGCTGGTTGATGGCGATGTGACTGTTGGGGTCATGTTTTTGTACGCAGACCCTTATCCGAACCAAGACAAGGTGCGTATCGAACAATTAAAGGTGATCGGTAAATTGATTGGTGTTGCGATTGCAAACGACAGACTGCAACAACAGTTGGAATCCGAAAAAGAACGAGCCGAAAACAGCAACCGAGCCAAGAGTCAGTTCCTGGCGAACATGAGTCACGAAATTCGCACACCACTTAATGGAGTGATCGGATTTGTTGAAATTTTGCTCAGCATGGACTCGCAACTCGAAGAAGAAGAACGCCGCGAGTTTCTGTCCTGCATTCAATCCAGCGGCAAACATCTTTTGAAAATCATCAACGATATTCTAGATCTCACGAAAATTGAAACGGATAAAGTTGAACTCGAATATATGGAGTTCTCTTTTCACTCGATGATAGCTGATGTGATGAGTCTGCTACGAGTCGATGCTCAGGAAAAGGGATTGAAATTCGAATTCGAATGGTCTGGCCCTTTACCCAAAACGATCAATACAGATCCCACTCGGTTGCGTCAACTGCTCGTTAATCTGGTTGGTAATGCCATCAAGTTTACTGAGCAGGGGGAAGTTCTTCTGGCTGCACACATTGCTCAGACAGGTAACAAAGACTTACTTGTCATCGAAGTTAAAGACACTGGTCCAGGAATTCCGGAAGATCAATTGGAATCTATTTTTGCTGCCTTCATGCAATCTGACAACAGCGTCACTCGACAATTTGGGGGTACTGGACTAGGCCTTTCCATCAGTAGGCAGCTCGCCAGAGCCATGGGAGGTGATGTCACCGTTCAAAGCAAACTTGGTCAAGGCAGCACCTTCACAGCCAGCATCGAAATGGCCTCACTTGAACAGACTGAGCTACTTGATCCACCTTCTGCAGATGGGTATCTCGGTTCGGAACAATCCACAAATGAACCTGAAGAAGTAGATGAGCAGTCCCAGGTCTTGTCACCTGGGACTCGTGTTCTGCTTGTCGAAGATGGAGAACTCAACAGCAAATTGGTCGTTGCGATTCTATCCAAAGCAGACATTGATTATATCACATTGGCCGAAAACGGAGAGATTGGACTGCAAAGGGCGTGTGAGAAAGAATATGACGTCATTTTGATGGATATGCAGATGCCAATAATGGATGGATACACCGCAACCAGAAAATTACGAGCACTTGGAATCAAGACTCCCATCATTGCATTGACTGCCAATGCAATGAAAGGCGATCAGCAAAAATGTATCGATGCTGGCTGCGACGATTATCTTTCGAAGCCAATTAGCAAATCAGCTCTATTCAAGAAACTTTCTACTCTGCAACCTCATCATAAGCAGGCGGAATCAACTTCTAAGAAAACATACTCACCGGGTCACAGCTGTGAGGAGGCATCAGGCGAAATTATTCAAACAACATTGCCAATTCACAACGCAGTGTTTCTTGAAATTGCTCAAAACTTTGTCGAGTTGCTTAAACAAAGTTTGCAAGAACTTTATAACGCAGTTGAAAATCAAGATCGAACTCGTATTAAGCAAATTTCTTTTAATTTATCTGATACCGCAGGCGGAGCAGGCTTTGGGGCGTTCATTAATCCTTCTCAGTATTTGGTATCGATCGCTGATCTAGGGACTTTCGAAGAAATTGCACAGATTGTTGAACAGCTCAACGAATTGTCTGACCAGGTTTGCATTCCAGAATTATCAACCGCGACTTGACGTGTAACAATAGAATCCAGCTGACAAAGTATCTTTTAAATTCACAGGCCAGCACGATGTTAGAAACAATTAAAATAAAACCTGCACTGATCCAGCAAGCAGAACTTCCTTTCAATGACTGGGAGCAATTGCAAAAAAAAGCAACGGTTCGTCTGCAGGAAAAAAAACCGGCAACATGCTCTTTACCGTACATGAAAATCATGGTCGTGGATGATCTTCCTTTGAATGTCAAGGTTGCTTGCGCTCATTTGAAGGCTGCTGGATACAAGAATATTGTCACGCAAAATGATCCCACAAAAGCCTTAACTCAGATTTATCGGGAAACTCCCGATGTCATACTGCTTGACATCATGATGCCCAAAGTCAGCGGACTGGATATCCTGGAAGCAATCCGATCAGATCACCACATTGCTCATATTCCGGTTCTTATTCTCACTGCTTCTACAGAAAATGAATTGAAAATCAAAGCGTTGGAACTCGGTGCTACCGACCTTCTCAACAAACCGATTGATACCCAGGAACTGCTTCCCAGAGTGCACAATGCGTTGACGATCAAAATGCATCAAGATCATCTGGAATCCATGATTCAGCAGAGAACAGCCGAACTGATTGAAGTTCAGCGAGAAGTCGTGCATTGTCTGGCCAGAGCATCAGAATATCGGGATCATGAGACTGGACACCATGTGATTCGTGTTGGAAAATACGTGGAATTAATTGCACGTGAATTGGGAATGGACAGCAAAAAAGTCGAGATGCTTAAACTCGCATCGACACTGCACGATATGGGAAAAATCGGGATTCCAGATGCTATTCTACTTAAGCCTGGTAAGCTGACTCATGAAGAATTTGGTGTCATGAAAAATCATTGTGGATATGGACAAGATATCTGTTCCCATTCCGGATCAGAATCAGTCGAAATGCTTGATGCCTGTAACTCCTTGGGAACAATCATGCTGAATGAGAGTCATTCGCCGTTGCTCAAACTCGCCAGTTTGATCGCAGCAACTCATCATGAAAAATGGGATGGATCTGGTTACCCAGCTGGCCTCAAGGGAAATGATATTCCTCTGGAAGGTCGGATTGTCGCAGTTGCAGACGTCTTCGATGCACTGAGCAGCAAAAGACCTTACAAAGAACCGTTCCCATTAGAAAAATGTATTGCCATTATAGAAGAAGGTAAGGGCAGCCATTTTGATGCCCAACTCGTTGACCTGTTCCTAGAAAATATCGATGAGGTTGTTGAGATCCGCAATACTTATGGCAAAAAACAAGACGACTAATACGCAATCGCGTATTTGTTATCGTGTTGAATTTCCACTAAAACCTTTCCAGTACAAGGCCACGCTCGATTGCTTCGCGTTATTTCATACTGGAATTGGTATAAAAGACGTTAGTAGCCAGCTGGCATGTCCGGTTGTTGCCAGCCGCTCATGCCTCCGTCAACTAAAAGCNTATGACCGTGGACATGTCGAGCTGCATCACTCACCAAATAAACGGCACCGTCTCCACAGACTTCCGGCCCAGGAACCTGCCCATTGGGCGTATGCAATTCCATCCATTGTTTGAATCTTGGATCTTGTTCAACAATTGATGTCAAAGGCGTACTGACCAACCCTGGAGCCAAACCATTGACTCGAATATTGTGCGGTGCCAAAGAAACGCAGAACGATTTGATCATCATTTCGACTGCTCCTTTGGATGCGTCGTAACATGTGTGAACCGGCTCTGCGAGACGACCATTGATCGAACCGATCATCAAGACACGCCCAGCAACCTTGTTCTGGACCCAATTTTTAGCGAAACGCTGAGTCAGAAAATAAGGTGAATCAACATTTAATCGCATCGTTGTGCGATACGTATCCAGATCCATTTCCAAATACGGCTTGTCGATATATGTCCCCGCGTTGTTGACAAGAATATCAATCCCGGGCATCGCCTCAACAGCTTTGCAGTATACCTCATCCACCGTTTTTTCTGTGGGGCCAGACAGATCACCAGTGATGAATTCTGCCTGGACGCCTGCCATTCTACAGTTGGCAAGAACCGTTTCCGATTCTTGCCCTGCCTGGCGACCATGAATCACCACATCTGCCCCTGCGGTAGCAAATGCCTCTGCAATGGCGCGCCCGACCCCTTTAGTTGAACCGGTTACCAAGGCACGATGGCCAGTTAAATTGATCATCAAATTCTCCATCACCCAAGCCGGGCTATTGCATTGCTGAATTGTTGCATGAGTTCAATCGGAATTGTAATGTCCTGTTCAACTAATACCAATCCCAGTCAATAATCACATTAAGTTATCGTCCATGGCCTTTAGAATAAACCACGGAGACACGGAGGTCACAGAGAACTAATTTAGGCGATTCTTCATTTATCGNAAAACGAGACAGTCTGTCTTTTGAGTCCTACTAACTATCATGTAGCTTCTTTTTTAACTCGGTGTTCTCTGTGTCTCTGTGGTGAAAATAATTGTCAATTTTCACTTATTCCCTACCGAGATATTTGCAGTAAGTGGGGCAGCTGACATTTCGGTTACTTTAAAGGCAAACCGGCTCCGTTGTCGAGTTGGGTTGCCTGCTCAGCCGGAGCTTTTCCCTGTTGAACCGAAATCTGAACAGCCGGTGCCCGGTTTCCAGATTCATCAGTTAACGCGGCTTGAGGAGCAGTCCCAAAGCCGTAAACCAGCCTCGCAGGCAGCACAACGTCTCTTTCGAAAGACAGCGTCACAATCGTGTTGCCAGCTGTGATTGCATTGCATCGGTTCGTGCCTTCTGCATCGATGACAGCAAAATCTGAAATTTCCACATTTTGTAATTTCTCAACTTCAGCAAAATGAGCAACCATAATATTCTGAACACGAGCCTTGGTACGTGGCTGTAGCATCGCAGCATCCAGAATGGGACCGGGCCAGTTTCCAGTTCGATTATTATACTGGGTTCTCAAAACTGCCCGACCAATTTCTCGACCCAATTCCTGATAACCGGCATTATCTAAATGCACTGAGTCTTTCAAAGTCCGTCCCAATGCAGGGACGAGAATTGCGTGAGAATCTTGGATCACAAAAAGTCGTTGAGCTTCACGCAGCGCCATATAGCCACCTCTGCTTTTACTAAGCGAAGGCCCTAACTGAATAATGACTGCAAGCATCTTCGGGTTACCAGATACTTTTCGAACACACGCCACATGCACAGTCAATTCCTGAAGATACTCAGCTGTTGTCAGGTTTCCGCCCGCATCATTTTCTCCCTGATACCACAGAAAAACATCCGCTTGTTGACCGGCCTGCTCAATCACAGGAAAAAGTCCTCGATGCCCCGGCTCTCCCGGATGCCAGAATGAAATGGGCTTCCCACCGCTGGCAAAGCCGCACATGCGAATTTGAGTTTCATGCTCACTCACAACCTGCTGAGCCGCAGCGACCCAGGCACCCGCGCCGCTAGTCCCCATGAAAGGCAACGGATCTTGTGCGATCACGAATTTCTTCTGAGCAGGATCATACATAGTGACCCGCGCATCGGGCATCGGACCAGGAAGTTTCGCACGTCCACAAGCATTGGATTGACCAGAGAGAATCCACAACCCTGTTTTAGTTTTGTTGATAACGGGAGTTTGAGCCATCAGCGATGTTGAAACGAAAGTCTGTAGNACCGCCACCGGAATTAATAGAAAAAAGCGTGAATACAACGGTGCCTCTCCTTCATGAATGATGGTTTATGACCAATGCTCTATCATGTATAATTCGATGAGCCGAGATTAGCTACGCTTCTTTCTTAGCCATTCTACAGATGCGTAGTATGCCGTTGTGTTGAGTTAATGCTGCGTGTAATCCATCGGGGTGGATAGCCATGTGGCGAGCGGTGTCGTTCATTTTGAATTGATGGAACGGTTTGGTTTCACCTGTTTTCCNGAAGAACAAAAACGTACCGCTGGTCCCCCCCGTGCCACAAACTTCAACATCATCCTGCAAGAATTCTACTCGCCAGCCAATCCCTTTATTGCCAGCCGCTGGCTGTGATTGCACAATTTTTCCTTCGGCCCAATCAAACAGAACAACCAAAGGTTCGCTGATCGCGCCCAATGGATTNGTCGCTTTATGTAACCCGCAGCAAGCCAGGAACTTCTTGTCTCTGGAAATAGCAAGCCCTCGAACTCCTCCNTAGTGAACCTGTTGACCTGTGTTATAAGTGTGTAAATCAGGAGNATCGAAAGTTCGTACCAGCTTGCCGGTTGCGATTTCCCATTGATGCACTTTGCCACTCAAATCTCCTGAAAGCAAAAACTTACCATCGGGATGAAACAACACACTATAAACATGGGAATCATGGCCCGCAAATTCACGAACTGCATCCCCTTTGGCTGTCCAAAGCTTGACAAGTTTATCGTTTCCGCCGCTGGCAAACTGAGAACCATCGGGCGATACATCCAAACATCGCACCCAGCCAGCATGTGCTTTAATTTCTTTGATTGGTTTGGGGATTTCAGCGGTCGCAGTCCAAAGTATAATACGGTCATCGCAGCCTGCTGAAATTAATGTTTCCCCATCAGGAAGTAGCGCCAGGTCGTGCACCCAACTATCATGAGCTTCCCAAGCAACTTTCTCGCCACTGTCCCATTTCCAGCGTTGTAGAGTAAAATCTTCCGAACTTGAAAAAACGTATCGCCCTTTAGGATCGAACTGGCAGGCAATCAACGGCTTGCCATGTTTCCATTCGTGTAAAACATGTGTTTGCTTGGGATCAAAATTCATACCACTTACCTGGAATCAACGAGTTGTTCTATTGGGAATCGCTTAAGAAATTAACTTACGAATTGAACTACGAGCTGGATCTGCCAACGGGATCTGACGGCCTCCAATATTAAACGAAGATGTTGAATCCAAACCGACCGCTGAAAGATAAGTATGAAACAGGTCGCCATGATCCACTTCATCTTCAATTACTGCGGTTCCGTTTGCATTGGTCTTTCCAATCACTGCCCCCGGTTGGATTTTTGCACCTCCCAGGCAAATTGACCAGGCCGACCCCCAATGATCGCGGCCGTACCGTGCATTAATCTTTGGTGTGCGACCAAACTCCGACATCACCACCACTAAAGTGGTCTCCNACATTCCCCGTTGATGTAAATCACCAATTAATGTCGAGAAAGAATGATCGAACTCGCCAAGTTGTTCCACATGAAATGCGAAGTTTTCATTATGAGTATCGTAATTGGAATGCGAAACCTGCACGAAGGGAACATCGTGTTCGAGCAATCGCCTGGCAAGCAGGCAATGTTTTCCAAAATCGAACTTACCATATTTATCATGTTCAGCTGCGGACTCTTTGGTGACATCAAAAACGTCCCTGCGTTCCATCAACTGCAATGCCTGTTCGTAACTTTGAGTATAAACGTCAGTCTCAGCTGTCATTCTTTTCTTACTGAAATTATTGTTCACTTTTCGGCGGAATGCATTCCTTTGCAAATCTGCTTGTGCAGAGATGGCATCCGGTCGTAACGAGTTCGCAGGCGGTTTTCCGTCTAAGCCAATACTGTTGTATTTAGGCCCCAGATAGGCTGCATCGTTACCGCGTCCGCCACCAGGAATGGTGATGTAACCGGGCATGGGATTGTCGGCTTGCTCTAACGCTTTGGCGCAGACTGCACCCAAGTTAGGAAGTTGCGCACCGGGAGTTTGATTTCTTCCCCGCAGCATCTGGAAAGTACCCTTGGCATGATCACCATTTTTTGTATTAATACTGCGTACCAACGCTAGCTTATCCATATGCACTGCTGTTTTGGGAAGCAGTTCTGAAATATGAATGCCGGGCACGGAAGTTGGAATTGCCCGGAACGGTCCGCCGGTGTCTGTCTTCGGTTTCGGATCCCAACTTTCGAGTTGGCTCAAACCGCCAGCCATATAAACGACTAAGACCCGCATCTGATTCTTTTTCAGTTGGGCAGCTGCGGCTGAGTTTGTCAGCGCACCAAGGCCACCGACAACAAAGCCCCCTGCCATGGTTCCTAAGAAATCTCGGCGAGCGATTTGATGAGAATCCGATTGACAAGCATAACGAGCTTTCATGATTCTAGTTCCTTTGTGTGGATCGAATATTTTCAATGACGAAATCTGTACTCAGACGATGTGAGTAACGCCCAGGCAAGTTCCTGTACGACGACAGCTTTTTCCTCAGGGCGGGAAGCCAGATATTCTGCAACATCTTTGCTCTCTTGCTGATCAGGCTTTCGCGTCAAAATGGAAATATACAGTTCTTCTGCAAGCAGCTCTGGGGATTCTACTTTGAGTAGTCGTCCTGTTAAATTATCGCCATTAGGCCCCAGCCAGCCTCGTAGTTCTCCCCCATTGGAAACAAAAAGGGCCTGTTCGACGGTCGCAAAGAAATCCGTCTGAGGCTGCCCCGCTGAGGCTGCATACAATTTGACATATCCTGCAACATTGGCTTTCATGGCTGTGATTGCATTTAGCTTGGCGAGCTGATCACGCTCAGAGACTTTTTCTGGATTGAGAAGGTCTTCCTTAGAAAGCGGCTTTTCTTTATCGAGTTTCGCTCGATGCGATCTCGTCATCACTTCGAGTCGTCCGCTGGCATGAATAGTGCTCCAGGCAAATTGCTCGGGTGTCATCGCGGTCACGGCTGCGATCTGAAAACGATTCGTTGCCCCATCAATCAATTTCTTCCAGCTGTCACTCGATGCATTTTGTGTTGCAGCAAGAATCGCTTGCTGATNTTTCAATGTGAGCTGATTCTGGGCCACCTTTTTCTTGGCTGCATCTACCAATGCCTGTTTTTCAGTGACTACTTTAATTCCGTTTTTTAACTTCGTATCCGCAGCAACAAAGAACTGTGTTTTATTCGCAACTGTTTTCAATGCGGTTTCGCTTTGACTTTGCAACGCTTTCTGCTTGGCAACCAGTGTCGCAGTGGCGGCGACGAGTTCTGGATCGCCATTCAAGCGAGCAATGACTTGCTTGGTCTTAGTGATGGATTCTGTCAACAGGGTCAACGTCAATTGAATTTCTTTGGCTGAAGTCTCTACTTTGATTTTTATGTCGTTAGTAGAAGTTCGTTCTTTTTCTGATTTTACTTTTTCTGCAATAGATGCTGTCAGAATCGCTTCTGATTGAGTTTGTTCGGTTTGAGATTGAACAATGTTTTTTTGACTTGCAGGTATTGCTGTTTCTAATTGTGCAATTTGCTCTATTTGCTGCTGATGTTGTATCATTAATTGAAGCCATTCGGTTTTTCGCTTGGCGACAGCCATTTTTTCACGGCCACTTGCAACAACATTTCGAAACGCAATCAGTTCTGCTCGTTGACTACGTATCTGGTCATCCGCGATTTTGAGAGCTGCAATTGCATCGGTAGATGGTTTCTGATTTGCTTGGACTTTCACTTGAGCATCATCAACTGTTTTTTGTTGAGCTGTGATTGTCGTTGTCAGTTTGGTTGCTTCAGCCAGCAGCCCTGCTGTTTTCTTTTGAATAGCTGCCAAGGCCGATTTTAGATCAGCGTCATCTTTCAGGGCTTCCAGAGACTTCTGTGTAGCAACTTGGGCAGCTGTGACTAATTTCTGCTGGGCCTGCTTGGCTGTCAGAGAATTTTGGATTGCCGATAGCTTGGCTGTTACATCGGTCTGGACTTTAATCAAAGCTGCCAGTGCAGCGTTTGCTTTTTTGACTGCATCACGCAATGGGCTGGAATCTGCAACGGCTTGATCGAGTTTTTCAATAATCTGCGATATTTTATCTTCCGCGACAGCAACGTTTTTTTCCTGTTGACTATATTCTGCTTCAGTGATTTTTATTTGAGATTGCGTTTGCTCAACAGGTACTATTTGAGTATCAGGCACACGGTACGATAGCTGATACGATTTTGTTAAAGCCAGTTCTTTGAGAAACTCTTTCACATCATAGTTCATCGCAGCGAAGCGATCAGAAAGTAATTCGAGCAGTTCGGGATGCGAAGGTGGATTAGCCGAATGATGCAAATCGACTGGATGAACAATTCCTCGACCATACATATGCGCCCACAATCGGTTGGCGATATTCCGATTGAACACGCGGTTCCTCTTACCGTTTGCAAATTCAGAAAGTTTTGCCAGTCGGCTATGAACGGGCACGTGCCTGACATTCTTCGCAGGAGCAACTTTGTATTGCTCGCCAGCTTTCATAACCGGTTCTGCCCATTCCGCTCCGCCTGGTACACGCGGGCCACTAAAGCCTTCGCGATCTGTAAAGACTGATTTGAAGTTTGCTTCGCCTTCTGCTTTTTCTACTATCAGGGCGGGCTTTTTTTTGTCGGGTCGAAACAGACTCGCACGAACAAAAAACGCATTCAGGCCGTAGTAATCTGTCTGAGTATAATCATCAATAACTGGATGATCATGGCACTGGGCACATTGAAGATCTTTCCCGAAGAACACGCGACCAATTTCCCGAGTCAACAGGTTGGGCTCGACATCCCGTTCCAGATAAAACGCAGCAGCTGCCCGGCCTAATTCCGGGGAACCATCAGCCTGTAAGATTTCCCAGGCCAATTTGTTGTAAGGTTTATTCTCTGCAAAAGACTTTCTGAGATATTCGCGAAACTCATCTGTTTTGACATGTTTGCCGCCACGCCGTTCCATCAGCATGACATCGAAAACAATCGCCATGTTTTGTGCATACTCTTCGCTGGCAAGCATTCGGTTAATTACTGCTTCCCGTTTTCCAGCTGCTTGATCTGCAAGAAATGTTCGTGTTTCCGAGATTGTTGGAATGCGACCAATCAGATCCAGTGAGAGACGACGAAGAAATTCTGAATCATCGGTTTGGCCGGCAACAGGTCCAATCTGACTTGCCAACAGAAGTTGATCGATCTGACCATGCAAAGTTTCGTCTGCATGCGCCAAGTTTGAAACAGTCCCGAATAAACAGAAACTGAATATGGCAAATAGGAATGTCAGATGAGAAGTGTTTTCCTTCATGGAAAATTCCTTCAGGGTATTTAAGGCAGGATGGCAAGTGAACCAAAGGGGCGGTAAACCAAGCTTCATTTTATCAATGAAGCAATATCAAAGGCAGAGCCGATAACACCGGCAATGTGCCTGGATCAAATCGGCTGGGTATATCATGGAAGGAACAATGCATCAACAGTTGTTGCTGCGTTTAGTTTAGCACTACTATTCCACTAATGTCAACGGGCAAGGCATCTACTTCGAGAGGGAGAGGCAACTGCCGAACCGTTGCCAATTACGGATTATACTTTTTCTCAATCATTGTTTCTTCGTAACTACTCAGCGGTAGGAACGCAGTGTGGCAGGATTGGCGTAGAAGTGAAGGCGGATTCGATGCCTGCGAGGAT
>JAESQE010000291.1 GCA_016765335.1 Planctomycetaceae bacterium | reverse complement strand
CAGGCGCGGTAATGCTCGGATTGTATTCGTTTCTGTTTGATATCGAGCCAGACAAAGAAGATACAAAACCAAAGCAGAAATCAGCCGAATCTACAAATCAGTAACACGTTTTCTAAGCGGCAAGGCGCTAGCCGCCGGTGATTTTTTCTCGTAATCTGAAGCAATTGTTGCACGTCAATCACCAGTACCATTCGGTGCTCGCACCCATCTTCGTGTGCCTGTTGGTTCTAAAAAACAAATAGATGGGTGAACTAGGCGACGAACCGGAATCAAATCGAATGCCGGAACTAAGCCCAGGGTAATTTTAAGTTCTGAAACATCTCAAGCTGCGATTTGAATCATAGCCCTGCCAGGGGACGATGCTCCTGCCACTTCCTGGTGTTGAGGCACGAAACCCAGCAGTTATGTTTTTCGGTATCAAATAATAACAGAAAGCGGATCGCTGAGTTACGTAAAAACGAACCCAGCCTACGGTAAAAAGGACTATCTTTCAGCATGATAAAAGACATACCCACACGCGAAGAATTCGAAGAGCAAGGAATGACTCTATTAAATCATGCGTGGGACACTGTTGTTGAACGCCTTTTCGATTACCCCGACCTAAAAGAATTCGGCGAATCCATTGAAGATGAACAGAAAGATCACTACGACAGTGCGTCTCAGAAACCCTTGGCAATTGCGACGGCGTTATTACAACAAGGCACCGAGTTTCTGGTCAAAGCTGCAATTGCCGAAGTATCACCGTTTCTACTTATCGCTGGTAACGCACAATCGTGGCCAAAGAAATGCGATACTACTGACACCTCTTTTTCTGCTTTCAAGACTGCGAATGCAGAAAATTTGATACGGATTCACAATACTGTTGCAACCACTCGGTTCACGGATACTTTTACTCGGAACTTCGCCCAAATGCGGCGTGTCCGCAACACCGTATTCCATTCGGTCGATCGCAACCTTCGATTCAGTGAAAAGGACATTATTCAGTCTATCCTCACTATCACATCTGAACTCCAAGGCCCCGGCAAATGGATGGTCAGTCGTGAAAAGTACCTTGAATCAACACCATTAGCGGCGTTTGTAACTGAGGGCCACGGTTCGAATCTGGTTCGCGAGTTTCAGTTGCTTATTGATCTACTTGAAAACTCTGATCTACAACGACATTTCGACTTCGATAAGAGGCAGCGTCGATATCTTTGCCCCGAATGCAAATTGTCATGCTCGGAGTATTACCCTGACATTGAGCCTCGGACTGCTCAACTAAAACCAAACTCGCAATCCTCCTGTACTGTATATTGCGTCGTCTGTCGGGCAACGACCCGCGTACTACGCAAGCCGTGTAATTGTACCCCTTGCCGCGGCAACGTCATCAATAGCTCCAAGGAATTCGATCCAGAGTGTTTGACTTGTGGTGAGATTCCCAAGTATTAGAGTGTCGGATGAGTGAACCTGTAGACGGGTGGCTGGGGACAAGTCATCGTAATGAGCGGTAATACTCAAGCGGTTTTTATCGGTGATTTGCCCCCAGTTCGTGACGAATTTCATATGCTCTGGGGGCAGATTGTCGGGTTGCCAATATAACAAGATTAATCTCAATAACGACAACCTGTCCCCAGCCACCCAATCGAGGTATTGAGTGATTGGGTTGAGAATTAATAAGCTTTGGCTGAATATGAATTCCTCGGGTTGCTTGCGCAACTCAGGCGACCCTGAACGGGATCGACTGAGCTACCCGATTAAGATCGGTACTGAATCGCCGGGTTACTCAGTGACATTAATTCATGCATTGTCCAATTTATCTTTCAGGCAGCCAAGCAAATCGACATAGCGGAGCAGTATCATGAAGCTAATCACGACCGTGGCAATCGTCACGATGAAGAACAACAAACCAAATAAGGGACCTAATAATGCTCCTAGTACGAGGGAGCCAAAAATCAACGCTGCTAATCTGGCCCCTGAATAGAGGATCCATTCTGCATGCATTTCACCCTCTGCCGATCCAATGAATTCTGAAAGACGCTTTAAGGCGTAGATGAAGAGAAAGTACGAGGCAACTAATGCGAGCAACGAGACAATGGGCAGAAAGCTTGCAAGGCTAAGACCGTAAGCCAGGCACTGAAGCCCAAGCACTCCATAGATCAATATCCGTGTTTTCGATTCCTCTGGGGCCTTCAGGCACATGGCTTGACCAATGATCGCCAGGATTGGGGCCAGAAGAGTGAGTGGTAGTGCTATCAGCAGGCCATACGGAACAAACCCAGACAGGACCGCTACGAAGTGGAGAAGAAGTCCTGCAAGAACACATCGAAGTCCATTCGCTACGGAATTCTTTGATGGTCTCCGCTTCTTCTTCGCTTGATTGGGAGACTTGCTTTTTGCTTTCTTTTCGCGGCGAACGGCTTGCGGAAGCATTTCAGCATTATCGAATGCGGAGGCCTCAGCTTCCATCTCAGCCAAGCCATCATGAAAACTGTCGTCGAACTCGTCTTGTTGCTCCGGCACACGGATGGGCGTGCCGCAGTTCTTGCACTTGAATCGTTGGCCGACCGCCTCATCACGGACTTTGTAATTTTTTCCACAGTCATCACATTCGATAGAAATTGCCATACACTTTGCTCCTCTAAAGTTAGTGAGGTGATCAGGTAAATAGAAAATGACTCTGATACAACGTGCCGTACGGTTCAGGGGATCAAATATTTGTGGTGGTTGTTAAAATTAAGGCACAGCTTTCCCTGAATTGCAGCGTTGCGCATGCGGAGATCGAGTTATCCTTGGGGTGAAAGTTAATATCAGTGTTGCCTGAAAATTAAATTCCTCGGGTTGCTTACGCAACTCAGGCGACCCTGAACGGGATCGACTGAGCTACCCGATTAAGATCGGTACTACGAAATTTATCATTCTGGACTTTTAGGGGCGATGTTATCAATTCTTCAAAAACGATACGTTGGCGATTTTTATTGAGTTTAACCTCCGTTGCGTTGTCGGTTGTTATCTCGTTGTGCTTGCTGGTTCAGCCGGATTGGTTGGCTCCGGTGAGCATAGTGCCTGCGTGGTGTTGGTTGTTGCCAGGCTTGATGCTGGCTGGCTTAGGGTTTTGTCGAGAGAGTAAGCGGCGGTTTGTTACCGTGCTTGTTTTGTGGTGTTTATTTACGGCGGTGTTCGTTGAAGAAGCTCGCAGCCTTTTAGGTGTCGGCTCTTTACCAAGTGAAACATGGATTCAGGCCCACCAAAACGGACGAGGGATTCGTGTTGTCTCACTAAACTGTGCAGGGAATGTAGATAGTCTGCAAGAAATTGCCAAGTGGAAACCGGATATCGTTTTGCTTCAGGAATCACCGGGCAGCACAGATGTCGCCCAATTTGCACAGGAATTGTTTGGAGACCAAGGGAAGTTTCTTTATGGACACGACACCTCTATTATAGCTGCTGGAAAAATTATAAGTCACGCACATCACCTGAATTCCCGCTTTGTGCATGCGGAAGTCGAGTTGCTCAGCGGATTGCAATTAGATGTTGTTAGCTTACGTCTTTCGCCGCCGGTGTTTCGTCTTGATTTCTGGACGCCGGGCTTCTGGATCGATCATCGCAACAAACGCATCAAGCATCGCGAACAAATCTCTGATTTAATGCAGCACTTAGAGACCGTTTCTGTTGCAGGCCCAATAATTATAGGAGGCGATTTCAATTCCCCGCCCCACGATGCAGCCATGACTGCGATGCGGCCACGATTGCATGATACGTTTTCAAAAGCAGGTTGCGGCTGGGGAGCAACAGGCACCAGCGAGTACCCTCTGTTTCGCGTGGATCAAATCTGGGCCAGTCAAGAATTCAGGGCAGCATCCGTCACCGCACAAAAAACAGTCCACTCAGATCATCGTGCAGTAATATGCGACCTCGTGATTCTGGATTAAGAAACACTTCACCCGAATATCCTGCAAGCAGGATCATAGCAGCAACTGCGATGGGTGGCTGGGACAAGTCACCGTAATGGGCGGTAATATTCAAGCAGTTTTCATCGGTGATTTGCCCCAGTTCGTGACGGATTTCATATGCTCTGGGGGCAGGTTGTCGGGAAGCTAATACTGCAAGATTCATCTCAATAACGACAATCTGTTCCCAGCCACCCAGCCGATTAAGTTGCTAGCTGAATCGCCGGGTTACGTAAAAACTAACCCAGCCTACGCTACTGAGCTACCCGGTTGAGGATTAAGAAACACTTCAACCAGAACCCAGCAAGCAGGGATCACAGTAGCAACTGGGGGATCTCAACAAATTCGACACTCATTGCATATGCCAGGCCGTGCATTGCCAGTTGGTCGTCGTCTTTGGTATTCATTACGAGCAGATCAGCTGCGTGGGAATCGATTAATCCTTTGTATGCTGCGAGGCGATGCCCGGTCGTGACTTCTGTTTTCATCTGAATGGGAACTTTTGCTTGCGCAAGACTTGTTTGTGCAGCTTCCATATATCGGATCACATCTCGGCTGAGCTGCGATTGCAATTTGGTTCGAACTAATGCGGAATTCACTTCGGGAATGCGTTCAATCGCCTGCAAATATCTTTCGAAAACTTGATCATCTTCGACATGACAAAGCACGAGTTGGCCTTGCGGATTTGTTGCCGCTGCGGCGTAGTTAACCAGCCGATGATCTCCTGCAAGGTGGTCGGTTGCTGCAAGAACCGTTTGACATTTCTTTCCCTGGATTGTCGCGGAGACATCGGCAGATCCGGGTAGAAGAAGCACAGGAAATTTTGTCGCTTGCGTTAACATATCAACATACACCCCCAGTGAATGTCTGGGGACAGACTGTTCTTCTCTTAAATGCCTCCAGGTGATCAGCAGATCAGCAGGGGAGCCTTGAATGTCTTGTTCTAAATCTTGGACGGTTGTGTTTTGACCAATGAGGAACGTATCCCATTGTTCGACACCAGAAAGTAAAGACGAAAATTGCTTGAGCGAATCGATGGTGGCTTCGGCCTGGCTGTGCTGTTCGTCAAGCACTAGCAAAACGCGATTAAGCTTCTTTTCTAAATAGATGAAAGGTTCTTGTTCGGACCTGCGAAAAACAGATTCGAATTCATCAATGTGCTCCAGCGTATCCATTCCGTATGGCTCCATCAAAAACAAGTTAGCGACTTAGACAACCGGGAAAGACTTCTTTATCCCCAGTATTTTGCGTGGCGAATTATTTCAACTAATTATTTCAACTGTTGAACAAAGGTAACTATTCAGCGGAGGGTGACTGGGGACAGATTGTTTTTTGAAAGGTTTGAATATCTAGAAAACTTTCGTACAATCTGCCCCCAGAACAGGAAGTCCCGTTGCATCTGGGGCAAATTGTCTCCAGCCGTGTTGTCAACTGTTCACACTGCTTCCGACAATTTGTCCCCAGCTACCCATCACTGAATAGTTACGAACAAAGTATACTCGTGGAACTATCAACCCGGCAAGTAGCGATCCCTGAGGTTGCCTAATAAAACTCAGTTTGCTTGAGCAGTTCTTGAAGGGGACTGGATTTCCATCGTGGCTCGTAATCCGGGCAGCAGTAAGCGGTCCGTATTGTAGACCTCGGCCCAAACTCGCACTTGTTGAGTCACCGGGGTGGCGGAACCATCAATAAATCGAATCTTTCCATTGAAGGTGGTTTCATGGATGACGGC
>JAESQE010000290.1 GCA_016765335.1 Planctomycetaceae bacterium | reverse complement strand
CTAACTCCCCCTTCGTAAGGGGGAGAACGATTTTCAGAGGTACTATTGAGATATTTGACCAATTCGGGAACGATCCAGGACTTGAATCTATTCCACTAATTTGCTCACAATATCTTCTTCTATTCTTGTACACCCACTAAAACCGCTATGTCAATGATTAAACTATGTTGTCGATACAATCGGACCAGGAATTACATCAGATAATCGGATTATACGGTCCAGCTTTCCAACCTGACCAGTGGCCACTTGTTTGCGGGCCGCATGGCTTTAGCGGCGCAGCGATCTACCGATTCACTGCGAACTCTTGTGATTACGCTTTGCGAGTTTGGCCGACGAGTGAAAGTTCGGCAGCGAAACTCGAAGCAATGACAAGACTTCTGGAAGATCTTCACCGTAATGGCATCAGTTATGTTGCAGCTGCGGTGCGGAAGCAGGACGGGACTGTTGCAACGGTTTCTCGATCTGGCTCTCTTATTCATATTGAACCCTGGCTGCCTGGGAAACCTGAAGATTCGCTGTATTTTTCTGCACTAAAACAGGAAAACGCGATGCAATCGCTGGCTCGTTGGCACCAGGCAGCTGCCCATCATTTGCCTGATTCACAGCATCTGGATTGGATTCGTCCTGCGCACTCAGGCAGATCTCCTGGGCTGGCTCATCGAAAAATCAAACTCGAACAATATCTGAAAAAAGGGATTCTTACTGAGAATCAGAAATTGCAGATATCGCCCAAATCCGCAGATTTTCATCATCGATTGCAGATTTGCTTTCAGGCACATGCAGCGTCTTTGTGGTCGCAATTACAGCAAGCGACTCAGCAGGCTTTACCATTACAGCCTGTGCTACGGGATGTCTGGCGAGATCACGTTTTATTTACTGGCGATGAAGTCACCGGCATCATCGACCCAGCTGCTTTTGGCACAGATTCTGTTGTGACAGACATTACGCGGCTATTGGGCAGTATCGCGGGAAACAACTGGGAGCTGTGGGACAAAGCTCTCACAAGTTACCACACGTCGCGACCTTTGAGTCAAATTGAGCGAAACGTGGTCGGGATTTTCGATCTGAGTAACCTGCTTCTCAGTGCAATCGGCTGCTTCGAACGATATCTGACCGTCATTTCAAATCCCGCAGATTTTCCAGTAGATAGTTCAGATCGACTCTCTGGCAGGCTCGCAGAATACCTGAGTCGCCTGGAATACTATCGCAGATGACTTTATGTCTTGTTTCATCTGGAAAAAATGGGGAAATGACGTGCAAGGCCTATTTCGCTCTGTTACAAATTGATCTTTAGGAACAGTCTGGCCTGTTTCTATACATGCGGACACAATTAATTTTACAGATAGGAACCTCTGTTAATTCAAAATTCATTGCGAGCGGAGGGTAGACATTCTTGTCTGCCTGGAATGAAGGCATGCTCGAACGACACAGACAGGAATGTCTGTGTCCCATTTGTGGGAATGCCAGTGCCCCATTTGAATTAATAGAGGTTTCTTTTACAGATAAAGGCCGAAATATTTGCTTCGGCTGTGAGTACCCAGAGATATGAAAATTTTGGTGACAGGTGGCGCGGGATTCATTGGAAGTCATATCGTTGACGCTCTCATTGCCCAGGGGCACTGTCCGGTTGTTGTTGACAATTTGAGTTCTGGATGCAAGGAAAACTTGCCAGCAGATGTCCCGCTGCACGTGGTTGATGTCTGCGATCAAGCGGCTCTTGAAGAAGTCTTCGAGAAGGAAAAGCCTGATCTGGTTTGTCATCAGGCAGCCCAGATGTCAGTGAGCCTCTCGGTCAAGAAACCAAGCTTTGATGCCCAGATCAATATTCTCGGACTGATCAACACGCTGGAATTGGCACAGAAATACAAAGTGCAAAAATTTGTCTTTGCATCATCTGGTGGAGTGCTCTACGGCAACGTCACCGAGCCAGCAACAGAAGATTATCCTGCGAATCCGATTTCACCTTACGGTATTTCCAAATGGGCAGGCGAGCGGTATTTGCAATTCTTCTCGCAAGAACACGGACTCAAAACCGTGGCCTTACGGTATGCCAATGTTTACGGCCCGAGGCAAAATCCTCACGGTGAAGCGGGAGTCGTTGCGATTTTTTGCCAGCGAATGTTGCAGGGAGAGAACACAAAGATTAACGGAGACGGTAAATACATACGCGACTATGTTTTTGTTGAAGATGTGGCTCAGGCGAACCGGCTGGCCTTACTGGAAGATGCTCCAGAGATTCATTCAGCGTTCAATGTTGGGACCGGTCGGCCAACTGATGTCAATGAGCTAGCCTCTGAGTTGAAGTCTTTGTGCGAAAAAGCATTACAGCAGCGGGGACTTGCGACCCAGGTTCCTGCGTCTGATTATGGGCCAGCTCGTGCAGGCGATCTACGTTCAAATTTACTCGATGCGTCTCGGTTACAAAAACTTTGGGGCTGGTCATCTGGCATGGAGTTCAATTGCGGCCTGGCGAAGACTGTCGAATGGTTCGCAGCAGAAAAACTAGACACCTAGGCGAGCCGGGTCAGTGATGGCCCTGGATATTTCTAAGCGATAGGGGAAGATTCCTTAAAAGCTGGGTCTTGACCCAGCCTACGATTTACAGCCAAGCTACATTCAATAGACAGTCAATTCATTTATTAAACATTAGGTTCAAGCACTAAAGATTCAGGACACCATGATACCCAAAAACATTCTCGTTACCGGCGGAGCAGGATTTCTAGGCAGCCACCTTTGTGATCGTCTGATTGAACAAGGACATGAAGTGATTTGTGTCGATAACTTTTTCTCTGGCTCCAAGCGAAACGTTGCTCATTTAATTGGGCATCCACGATTCGAATTGGTCAGGCACGACATTGTTCGACCGTTATTTATTGAAGCGGACCAAATTTATAATCTGGCCTGTCCCGCTTCCCCCAAAGCGTATCAGCACAACCCGATCAAAACGATTAAAACTTCGACCGTGGGGATGGTCAATGTGCTTGGGCTGGCAAAACGCTGTGGGGCCAGGGTGCTTCATACATCGACTTCGGAAGTGTATGGCGATCCGGAAATTCATCCACAAACCGAAGATTATTGGGGTAACGTGAACCCGATTGGACCACGTAGTTGTTACGACGAAGGCAAACGGGTCGCAGAATCGCTGTGTATGAACTATCATCTGGCACATGGTCTGGAAGTTCGTATTGTGCGGATTTTCAATACGTATGGCCCAAGAATGCACCCCGATGACGGACGGGTTGTTTCGAATTTTATTATGCAGGCGTTGCGAGGCGAAGATTTAACCCTTTATGGAGATGGCGATCAAACACGTTCGTTCTGTTATGTTGCAGACCTGATTGATGCGTTTATGCGTATGATGAATCAGGATGAAGAGACCGGTCCGGTGAACATCGGCAATCCGACCGAAAACACAATGAAGGAACTTGCAGAAGCTGTCATTAAAGTCTCGGGATCAAATAGTGGCACAACTTACTTGCCATTGCCCGAGGATGATCCTAAGCAACGCTGCCCAAATATCGATATGGCAAAAAGAGTATTGGACTGGCAGCCAAAGACTAATCTGGAAACAGGCTTGAAACACGCTGTCGATTATTACCGCGAACGGATGCAAAAGGGAGAACTGTGAGTAAATACTTAGTCACTGGAGCAGCTGGATTTATCGGATTTCATCTTTCCGGAAAATTATTGGACCGTGGAGATGAAGTCATTGGCTTGGATAATCTCAACGATTATTACGATCCGAAACTAAAGCAAGCTCGATTAGATCAGCTGACATGTCGCGATGGATTCCGTCATGTGAACATGAATCTGGAAGATCGTGACGATCTCAATGCCTTGTTTGCTGAAACCAAACCCGATGTTGTCGTGAATTTGGCTGCCCAGGCGGGTGTGCGTTATTCGCTTACCAATCCTCATGCTTATGTGAATAGCAATCTCGTCGGCTTCGTCAATATCCTGGAAGCTTGCAGGCATAATGAAACCAAACATCTGGTTTATGCTTCATCCAGTTCCGTTTATGGCACCAACAAAAAGATGCCCTTTTCGATCCATCATAGCGTCGATCATCCCGTCAGTTTGTATGCAGCTACCAAAAAAGCAAACGAATTGATGGCTCACACCTACAGCCATCTGTACGATTTGCCGACGACCGGTCTGCGTTTCTTCACGGTTTATGGACCTTGGGGACGACCAGACATGGCACTGTTTTTGTTCACAAAAGCAATTTTGGAAGGCCGCCCGATTGATGTGTTTAACTTCGGGAAAATGAAGCGGGACTTCACTTATGTGGACGATATTGTCGAAGGTGTGATTCGTGTTTCTGACAACGTTCCGCAGCCCAATCCGGATTGGTCGGGCGACAATGCAGATCCTGGTTCCAGTGCAGCACCGTACAAGTTGTACAACATCGGTAATAACGATCCGGTCGAATTGATGTACATGATTGAAACGCTTGAAAAATGCCTTGGCAAAACGGCTGAGAAAAACATGATGCCAATTCAACCTGGCGACGTGCCAGCCACCTACGCAGACATTGACGACTTAATCCGCGATGTCGGCTTCCGCCCCGACACAAGCATCGAAACCGGCGTGGCGAATTTCGTAGAATGGTACCGTGATTTTTATCAGGTATGAGAAACAGAACGGATAAATTCTGTAGGCTGGGTCAAGACCCAGCACGATTAATACCGAGATGTCTTGTGCCATCTGATTGAGGTAAAGCACGAATTTTTATAGCAATGCGATGAAAACCTCTCTGGATTCAATAAACATTGTGAGCAGAGGGTAGACATTCTTGTCTGCCTTGAATGAAGGCATGCTCAAACAACACAGACAGGAATGTCTGTGCTCCCTTGATAGCGGGGAGAACCAATTATCAGAAGTAATCTAAATCAAAAAGCAGGTGCAAGCCTGATACACCCCGATGGAAAGTCAACGATGACAAGACGAGGCATAATTCTGGCAGGGGGTTCGGGAACACGGTTGTATCCGGCGACGCTTCCGATCAGTAAGCAGTTGCTACCGATCTACGATAAGCCGATGATCTACTACCCGCTTTCGACGTTGATGCTTTCGGGCATTCGCGAAATTCTCATCATCAGCACTCCACACGATCTGCCTTTGTTCCGCAGGCTGTTGGGAGATGGTCAGAAATGGGGATTGGATTTTCAGTACCTGGAACAGCCCGAGCCAAAGGGGTTGGCTCAAGCATTTCTCATTGGTGCAGATTTTGTTCAAGATGATCCGAGCTGTCTGATTCTGGGGGACAACATTTTTTATGGTCACAACCTGGGCGATTCACTCGATGCTGCTTCCGAGAACAAAGTAGGAGCAACCGTGTTTGCTTACCATGTCCGCGATCCCGAGCGTTATGGCGTGATCGTACTTGACGAGCAAGGCAAACCGATAGAGATTGAAGAAAAACCAGTTCAACCCAAATCGAAACTCGCGGTGACCGGACTCTACTACTACGATAACAAAGTCGTCGATTACGCACGCAGCTTAAAACCTTCGCCACGTGGAGAGTTGGAAATCACCGACTTAAACCGTATTTATCTGGAACAGGGCACTCTCAATGTTGAGATTTTTGGTCGTGGAACCGCCTGGCTCGATACCGGGACACACCGCTCGTTGCGAGAAGCTTCCGATTATGTCAGCGTCATCGAAGAACGACAAGGTTTGAAAATCTCCTGCCCGGAAGAAATTGCCTGGCGAATGGGCTACATTAACGACGACGAACTCGGCAAACTGGCAGAGCCAATGTCCAAGGGCGATTACGGTAAGTACCTCATCAATCTGCTGGAACAGAAATCCGCTTATTACCTCNAGATGGCGAGCCGGGGGNGGTGGACCCCCTGGATTTTTATTTTGAGTCTAACCGGAATTTACAACGTTTTTTTGAAAGTCATCATATGCCGTTGCTTGGATCGCATTTATCAATTGCTGGTGGATATTATAAAGCTGCTGATCAAGCGGGAAAGCTGGGCATGCAGACCGTCCAGATTTTCACAAAAAACAACAACCGCTGGGAAGGCAAAGAACTGACAGACGAAGATTGCAGATTGTTTCGCGAAGCTGTCAAAAAACATGGCTTAATCAAACCGTGTTCTCATGATAGCTATCTGATTAATCTGGCCAGCCCGAAAACAGAACTCTGGGAAAAATCGGTGGACGCACTCATCATCGAATTAGAACGTGCAGAAGCGATGGGTCTCGAAGGAGTCGTCATGCATCCCGGCAGTTTTGTGGATGACACCGAACAGGGCGGCTTGAAACGGATCGCCAAAGGAATTGATGAAGTTCATCAGCGAATTTCTGGCATCCATTGCAAATTGTGGCTGGAAACAACTGCTGGTCAGGGAACGAACCTGGGCCATCGATTTGAACATCTTGCTCAAATTCTAAACGACGTCAAAGCATCCGAACGACTCGGAATTTGTGTCGATACCTGTCACATTTTTGCAGCTGGCTATCCTCTAATCGAAAAAGAACAATACGAAGCCACCTTTGATGAATTTGACAAAGTCGTTGGCATCGATCAAATCTGTTCGTTTCACATCAATGACAGCAAGAAACCATTAGGCAGCAGAATCGATCGGCACGATCATATCGGCGAAGGAGAACTAGGCCTCGAACCGTTCCGTCACCTGATGAACGATACACGCTTTGCGAATCTGCCCATGTATCTGGAAACAAAAAAAGAAAAACGAGACGAAGTAGAAATGGATACCATCAACCTCGCAACACTCAAAGGATTGATGAAGTAACTCCCGTAAAGAGTTAATCATGCTTGGGGATGTCGTACGGTCAATTTCTTTTTCTTTCTTAGAGTCTTAGTGACTTTGTGGTTCAATAACTGCATCCACCTCAGTAAGCGGAGGGTAGACATTCTTGTCTGCCTGAAATGAAGGCCTGCTCAAACGAAACAGACACCGAATGCCTGTGCCTCTTGGGACTCATGGAGATCCCCTTATGCATGAGCAACATAATGCACTGTGAAGTCCAGCACCGGGGCAGTTTAGTGCTTGCAATAGTGAGCGTGCGTTAACTTTAATGGTTATTTTTTTCTTCAGACCCCTGTGTGAAATAGATTTTCTGCACAAAAAACAGTAGCTTCATGTACTACCTGCACTATGAAGTTGATCCCACTGAAGTGACCCCACCACTATGAAAATTTTAATGACGGCCTCCGAAGCAATCCCCTTTGCCAAAACGGGTGGTCTTGCGGATGTTGCCTCTGCATTGTGTCGAGCCTTGAGTGAGCAAGGGCATGAAGTTGTTTTGGTTCTGCCTCACTATCCCCAGTTAATGCCCCAAGGCTCCAAATCACGGTTAAAGATTGAGCCAGCTGGCGAATCATTCACTGTGACAACTGGGCCTCGGGAATCACGCGGGCATTTCCTGCAAGCCGTCCTTCCCGATTCTGATGTGAAGGTGATTTTGGTCGATCAACCGGACTATTTTGATCGTCCCTCACCCTACGTTTATGAAAACATTCCCTACGAAGACAACTGCGAACGGTTTGTCTTCTTGTCCCGTGCAGTCCTCGAAGCAGCCAGGCAGTTCGGTCCGTTTGATGTGATTCATGCCAATGATTGGCAAACAGGTCTGGTACCAGCTCTGATTGATATTGAAGAACGTCAAAAAGGTGGAATGTTCGAAAACATCGGGACGGTATTCACCATTCACAACCTCGCCTTTCAAGGACGGTTTTGGCATTGGGACATGGCATTGACCGGACTGGATTGGAAATATTTCAACTGGAAGCAGATGGAGTTTTTCGGTGACCTGAATCTCTTGAAAACCGGGATAGTTTTTTCTGACAAAGTTACAGCTGTCAGCCCGAGCTACGCAAAAGAAATTTGCACTCCCGATCTGGGCTGGGGTTTGGACCCTGCACTTTCCGGACGAGGCAAGCATCTCACTGGGATTCTTAACGGTGTCGATGTGAAAACCTGGCACCCGGAAGTAGATCGGTTTATCAAAGAGAACTTCAACGCAGAAACAGTCGCTGAAAAAAAACCGATTTGCNAAGCAGACCTGCAACGCATTGTCGGTTTGCCTGTCGATCCTGACGTACCCGTCATTGCAATGATCTCGCGGCTGTCTCAACAAAAAGGTTTCGATCTACTCGAACAGGCTGATTCTCGCCTGCTTGATAATAATGCCCAGTTTGTCTTTCTAGGAACTGGTGAGCGAGAGTATGAGCAATTCGTGAAGGAACTTGCCAAACAATACCCGCAGCGAGTGGCATCGCTTATACGATTTGATGAAGAGCTGGCACACAAAATTGAAGCGGGTGCAGATTTATTTTTGATGCCCAGTGAATTTGAACCTTGCGGATTGAATCAGATGTACTCCATGCTTTATGGCACAATTCCAATTGTCCATGCCGTGGGTGGTCTTGCAGATTCGGTTACCAATACAACAACTCAGACACTGGATGATCAAACCGCAACGGGATTCTCCTTCGATAAATACGATGTGGAATCGTTCCTGAAATGTTTCGGGCAAGCACTAGATACTTACCAGGATCAAGAAACCTGGCAAAAACTTCAGCACAACGCGATGACTCAAGATCTCTCCTGGACTAACAGCGCCAAAAACTATTTGAGTGTCTACGAAAACGCCATCGCCAGACATGCCAAGTAGTCGAATCATTGACACTGCGATTTCCATCAGGTCAGTTGGAGTTCACGCTTTAGCGTGCATCGGTTGGGAAATGCCTTCAGGCAACCTCTTCTACAAGACGTACTAGAATTAATCGAGATTCGCATAGCCAGCTATTTGTGAAAAATGAATCACTCTTCCCAGTAGATTTCTTCTTTTGAAATCCCGATGCAAATAGGCTCCAAGCGGGTTCCGTGCGCGGGTTGTGGAATGAGAATTGTGCTGACTTCCGGATGCTGCTTGCAATACGCTTTGGCTTGGTCGATGCTCATCACGTAAAACGCGGTAGAAAGGGCATCTGCAATTGCTGCTGTTGGTGCAATGACTGCGACTGAAAGCATATGACTGACCGACCAGCCGGTACGCGGATCAAACAGATGGCCGTACTTTTTGCCTTGATGCCGGAAAAACTGCACGCCGCTTCCGCTTGATGAGTAGCCGCAGTTATTGAGCATCAATGTTGCTAAGCGTTTTTGTTGGAACAGCGGATGCCGGATTCCAACGGGCCAGCCTTCACATTCCGTATGATTGCCTTGCACGAGAATGCTGCTATGCCCGCCGTGAAACAGAAAATCTTCGATACCTTCGTCTTTCAAATGCTCGGCTGCACAATCTAATGCATACCCTTTGCCAATTCCGCTCAAATCAAATCCTAAGCCTGCCTGCTCAAAGCGGATCGATTGCGTTTCGGAATCCATGTAAACATCGCGGTAATTACTCTCTTGAACCGCCCGCTTAACCGCCTGCGGCTCGGGGGGAATACTCTGCGATTTGCACTGTCTCCAAAGTTGATTTAACGCTCGAACCGTGGGAGTAAATGCCCCCTCGGTTTCCTGGGCGATCTCTAATGATTGTTTCAACAACGCAAAAAGATCCGCACCGACTTTCACGCTCTCAGATTGTGCTTTGCGATTCAGTTCCAGCAATTCGCTGGTTTCACGATAAACAGTCAGCGACGTTTCAATTTCGTGAATGCAATCCAAAGCATCCGAAGCGGAGATCA
The DNA here is from genome assembly GCA_016765335.1 of Planctomycetaceae bacterium. Classification (GTDB taxonomy): domain Bacteria; phylum Planctomycetota; class Planctomycetia; order Planctomycetales; family Planctomycetaceae; genus Rubinisphaera. The sequence continues at coordinate 1,229 of JAESQE010000290.1, read as the reverse complement.
CTTGCCTGCGATTCTGTGAGGGGTTCATGATCACTGAAAATTCACAAGCCATCGCCCGGGTAGCCAGACGCACGGTCTCTGAGGTTTCGGGAATCGTTTTTTCATCGATCATCTCATCAGCCAAGCGTTCACCAGCTTGTTCGATCTCTTGACGAACCGCTTTGCCCGAAAGAAACTCCCGCCGATTCGAACCGGTTGGCTGTTCAGGTTTGTCATTCATCTGCGGGGCTTTCGAATGATAGTGCGTCAGCAACCCGTGATCGGTAGGTCGGTGTTATAAACCCAGCAAGCACACAACAGCGATTAGCCACATTGCTGGGTCACGACCCAGCCTACGGGCCTACCAAGGATTTAACAACACTGATCCAGTTTCACGCATTGGCGAAGTTATTGGCGTATGGCAAGCTTTGAGCGGTCTTTTGGATGTCTGCTTTGTTTTCCAGCAGCAAGTTCATGAAATCCCATTGACCGGAAAGCAGGGATTGCCTTGCAAAATCTGGCATGGTGACACTGAATTCCAAATCGCCGCTTCGAAGCTGCAAGGCTTCTATGTCGATTGTTATTTCTCGTGTTGGATCTTCTTCGACCAACTGCCCTAGTTTTTCCAGGTCTTCTCTGCTGGCGCAAACTGCTGGGGTTCCTAATGCAGTGCAATTTCCGAAGAAGATCTCTGCAAACGATTCAGCGATGAACGCCTTGATTCCCCAGCGGATTAAAGATTGCGGAGCATGCTCGCGTGAAGAGCCGCAGCCAAAGTTTCGGCCTGCAATCAGAACCGAACCGCTTCGATATTTGTCGTTATTAAATGTGTGTCCAAGATCTTGCTGACGATCATCAGCAAAGGCATGCTCGCCCAATCCGTCGAAAGTCACACACCTTAAAAAACGAGCAGGGATGATGCGGTCAGTATCGATATCATCTAAAAGCAGGGGAACGCCGCTGCCGAAAACATGTTTGATTTCGTTCATCGTATTTACTTCTCTATAAAAATTAGGTTTGAAATTCTAGTTATTAGAAAACCATTTTTTCAATGTTGTTTTTAACTTTACAAACGTTCGATCTTCGCAGTTTTTGAAACTTACTCTTTTTCCCATCTCTCTGAAAATTGCTGCTGAAACTCGCTTTTGTGGATTTGCATTTTTCAATGTTTTCAAAAAGGCAGCTTTGGGGTCAGCTGGTTTCGAATTTTCTGTCTCAAGATCACCTTCGCTTACCAACCATTGCCGAAG
>JAESQE010000289.1 GCA_016765335.1 Planctomycetaceae bacterium | reverse complement strand
CCATAAAAGTACCGAAAAACCAAACCCAACTTACCCAATCCAAACCCTCATAACACCTGGTACATAAATTAGGGGCAGGTCACCACGAACTCTTTCACTAATTCTACGAGGTCGTCGCTGTTAGCAATACGGTTTCGGTTTTCGATATAAACGACTTCAACTTCACTGATTGTCGCTGCGATGCCAGCATGTTTCAGGGAGATGTATGTATCAATCAAAAGTATCGGCGGATTGCCTCGAATTCGCATTGCCAGAACACAAATAAATGATATCGGAGCTGCATTAAGAAACGCTCGTAGCCAAGGTCTTACGATCATGAAACCAACAAAGACCATGAAAATTGCAGCAGAAATAAAGACCGCAGCAATTATGGTTATCAAAAATTGGTCTTGCATAGCATCCTCACATTTCCTGGTGTTTGAACATTAACGATAAACAGATTACACAGCAGGCCTTACTTGAGGGATACCTCTAATAAAACCCCCCTCTAACTCCCCCTTCGTAAGGGGGAGAACCTTATTTCTTTTTGTATTCGAACGTGTGCTTGCGTCGTGCTTGTGGGAAGGTGCCCCATTCGACGACGCCAATTTCGTCTGCATAATTTTGCCAGCGGAAAACAAGTTCTTGCATTTTCTTAGGGTTTTGCTCAGCCAGGTTATGCAATTCGCTGCGATCCTGCTTCAGGTTATACAATTCCCACGGCTGGTCTTCACTGGCAACAATTTTCCAGTCTCCAGAACGAAACGCTAAATTTCCGGTGTGTTCCCAGAAGAGAAATTCGTGCTGTGGTGCTTGTTGATTATTGAACAGCTTTGCAAAACTCAAACCCGATGGTGCAAGCGTCGGCTTCCCCTGATAGGTTTCCGGATAGCTGGCCCCGGCAACAGCCAAAATTGTGGGGAGTAGATCAATCACATGCCCCACGTGTTCTGTCTGACGATTCGGCTTCTTGATCCCGGCTGGCCAGTGAGCAATTAATGGAGTTGAGATGCCTCCTTCGTAGGTCCACATTTTGTGTTCTTTGAACGGAGTATTGGCAGCGTTTGACCAACTGACTTCCAGGCAGCGATACGATTCTGATGATCCCGGTGCAGCTCCTGGTTTGTGCCCATCGCCTCGTACAATATATTCTGCTGAGGCACCATTGTCCGAAAGTACCAGAATCAGTGTGTTCTCGAAAACTTGCATCTGTTTGAGTTGATCAATAATTCGCCCTACTCCCACATCGATGCGGTAGATCATCGCTGCATGAGTCGCCATCCGCCCATCCCATTCGTCCTTTTCCTTTTCGGTGAGAGAATCCCACTTCAACGCCAGAGGATCTTGTGGAGAAAGTTCGCAGTTAAGCAGTCCGCTTGATTGTTGCCGAGCCAAACGCTGCTTGCGGACATCGTCCCACCCTTTGCGATACTTCCCACGAAATCGAGCCACGTCTTCCGCTTTGGCGTGTAACGGGAAATGCGGTGCCGTGTGAGCAAGGTACAAAAAGAATGGTTTGTCAGCATGTTGCTTTTGATGCCCTTTGAGCCGCCGAATAGCCTGATCGGTAAACGCGGTTGTGACATAATAATCGGGATCAGCATCTCCAGGTCGTTCGACTTGTGTACGATCATCAAACAGCATTTTCGGATTATGAAAATTGTCCTGACGAAGCATAAAGTAAGAATGATCGTAACCTCTGGATAACGGCCAGGTTTCATTATGCTTTGGACCTCTCGCGTTAAGATGCCATTTCCCGACATGATAACATTGATAGCCTTGTGGTTTGAGCAGTTCTGGAATCATGCGAGCCGACTGAGGAATGATTCCTGTATATGCCCGTGGAGCGTTTTCGCCGAAGTTCATCGCCATGCCCACCTGATGCTGATACCGTCCGGTCATCACCGCTGCCCGGGTGGGCCAGCAGCGAGCGGTGTTGTAAAACTGAGAAAATCGCAATCCGTTTTCTGCCAACGCATCAATATGTGGCGTTTCGATCTCCCCGCCATAACATCCTAAATCGGAAAACCCCATGTCATCAGTTAGAATAACAATCACATTCGGGGACTTGTTTCCAGAGGCAGTCTGTGCAGAAAATGCCTGTTCTGCACCTGCGAACATTCCCACAAGAAACAATGTCGTTACACTCAGTGCCTGTAAAATAGATCGGTTCATGTTTTTTATTCTTCTGGTTGTTGCAAGCCATGTAGCGACTGTCTTGGAGATCAAGTGTTAATTGTGTTTTCGTTCCATTTTTTTCCTTCTTTGATCATGACGTTAACGATCGTTAATAGTTTTCGCATCGCTGCAATCAGAGCAACCATTTTGGGCTTGCCGCTTGCGACGAGTCGGTCGTAAAAAACTTTGATTTTCGGATTGTATTTCTTCGCAACAATAATCGGCATGTAAAGGCCGTTGCGAATATCAACTCGTCCGCCGCCGATGGTGCGTTTTCCTCGCAGGGTTCCGCTGTCACGATTCGTGGGAGCAACACCAACCAGCCTAGCGATTTGCTGGCGATTGAGGCTGCCCAGTTCTGGTAGCTCAGCCACCAACATCGCAGCGGTCGCCGGCCCAAAGCCTGGCACCGATTGAATAATGTTTGCTTTTTTCTGCGATTGTTCATCTGCTTTGATGAGTTCTTTTTGTTTTTGTTCGATTGTCTTCAGCTGCTTTTCGTGGAATCGAATAGACTGTTGGATCATCTTACAAATTTCCCGATCAGCCGCGGAGGCCAGGTGGTTCTTTTCCTGGACAATCTGCTTACTCAGTTGTCGTCTTCGCGAGGTGAGATCACGCATTTTCTGCTGAGCCTGTGACAAAGGCAAGGTGATCCGCGGCTCCATCACTTGTGCGAATTGCGCAATAATACGAGCATCGATTTGATCCGTTTTGGCGAGTTGATTTTTGGCCCGGGCGAAGTCTCGAATCTGCCTGGGGTTAACGACTGCGAGTTCAAATTGGTGCTTGTGCAAACAGGCGACCAATTCTCGTTCGAGTCCTCCAGTGGCTTCCATACAAATCAGTTGAGGTTTCGCTTTTTGAAGTTCTTTGAGAAACAGTTTGATTCCGCTGGGAGAGTATTCAAAAGTTGTTCCTTGAGAAAGATGTGAGAAAGCGACATCAAATTTCTTTTTTGCGATATCGATTCCGACGAAGATTTTGTTATGCTGTTGCATGCTGAATCCCTACCTTGTTAATACGAGCTGGTATGTTGGTACCGCTCCGGCGACTGTACGGGCTGAGGCATAAAAAGCGAGTGACGATCAGGCTACCTCACGGTCTTCACGACCAAGGGTCTGACGATCTGCCACTCGCGCACCTTGACACCGGTCTTGCAAGACCGGTGTCAAGGTCTTTGTTTTCTAATAAAAACAAAGAAGAAAAGACAGTCCAAGTAAGATACAAGGGTCTGCTGTGCAGGCCGTGTTTATTCACCAACATTGTTTTTCATGATACCGAATGTAACGGGTTCCTGCTCACCACAGTCCCCGAATTTTAACACCCCACAATCGGTCTACACAGCAGGCCCTACGTCGCTGGCAAAAGAAAAACAACCATTGTAAAATCTCTTGGCAACCTTTGGCCAAACCTAAGCCTTTTATAGATGAAAGATTTCAGAATGAACAACTTGGTGAAACCTATATTCTCTTTGCGGGTTCTGTTATTCGCTGTAATCACTATGGGGAGCACGGGATTGCTTCTGCGTGCTGAGGACAAGCTGCCGGTTGTGGATGCTTCCAAGCAGACAGATCGTCAAACGGTTATCGCAGCGGGCACAAAAAAGGTGTATCAGGGACACCCGACAACATTGTTGATGCCGGATCAGAAAACGATCTTTTCTGTTTGGTGCGTCAATCATGGGGGATCAGCCGGGCCGATGGCTCGTAGTGATGATGGCGGAAAATCCTGGACACGAATCGATAAGAAGCTGCCAGCCGGTTTCTCGAAGCATCAGAATTGCCCGAGTATTTATCGCATGGTAGATCGCGCGGGCAAAGCACGATTGTGGGTATTTTCGGCTGCGTTAGGTACGCGATCCGGGCCGGGCATGCCTAGCATTATGAGTGAAGATGACGGAGAAAGCTGGAAAGAAATGCCTCCCCTTGGTTTTACGTGCGTGATGACGTTCAGCAGTATGGTAAAATTGACAGATGGTCGCTATTTGGGCCTTTATCATCGAGGACCAGATGGCAAAGACCGTACCCCGCTGGTTGTGTTACAAACTCTATCTGATGATGGCGGCTTGAGTTGGTCCAAGCCCCGGATTGTTGCTGAAGTTGAAGGTAAGAATCCCTGCGAACCGTGTGTGATTCGAAGCCCAGACGGAAAACAACTTTGCTGTCTGATGCGAGAAAACACTCACAAAGGACGCAGCTTAATGATGTTCAGCGACGACGAAGGTGCGTCATGGTCCACTCCTGTGGATACGCCTTGGGGATTAACCGGAGACCGCCACAAAGAAGTCTTCACCAAAGATGGAAAGCTGGTTGTCTGTTTTCGTGATCAAGCACCAGGCAGTTCAACACGCGGGCATTTTGTTGCCTGGGTCGGGACATACGACGACATCATCAACGGACGTGATGGCGAGTATCGCATCAAACTGCTGCACCATTATGGTCACAGGGGAGACTGCGGTTACCCAGGCGTAGAACTTCTGCCAGACGGAACGATTGTCGCAACAACGTATGTAAAATATCGTGACGACCAGGCAAAGAATTCAGTCGTCGCAGTCCGTTTTAAATTAACCGAATTACAACCCAA
>JAESQE010000288.1 GCA_016765335.1 Planctomycetaceae bacterium | reverse complement strand
GATCAAATTGAGGTGCAGCTTACCGCAAATGTGCATGAGCAGAGTTATCTTTGGCAATGGGAAACTCGGATTCATGATGCCAGTTCGGATCGATTTCGAGCCGAGTTCAAGCAGTCGAGTTTTAACGCAATACCATTTACATTAAAGGATCTCCAAAAAGGATCGGATCGGCATGTTCCCCAGTTGGACCAAGATGGTTGCATCGATCATTTTATTTTGAGTCAGATGCAAGGTCACCAAAGCGTGGGAGAAATTGCAGTGAAGCTTGAAGCGGAGTTTCCGGAAGTTATCAATTCGTATCAGACTGCATTGAATCGCGTTGCAGGAATTTCTAAACGATACAGCAAATGATTCGACAAAAGGAAGCAGGGCCAGCCTACTCGAAAGCAAATACGAGAATTAATCAACGCTACGTGTGAGACGGCGATAGATGAGGCGTAATGGACGAATAATATAATACAAAGAGTAGAGAAATCTCGGTAGCGGCAGCATTTCCCATTCGAGCGGTGTGGGTTGAATAAACGCGTGGAAGAGATAAGTTCTTCGGTCTTTTAGAGTTTCACAAGATAGGTAATGAGGGTTCTGATGAGGCCACACGACTGGCGATGTGGCTCCGTGTTCCCAACGGGCAACCACTTGGTGTATGAGCCGTTTTGCCGTTTTGTTGGCTTCAATCCGTTGGCTGATTTCCTCGGGGATTGAGATGTCGAATAGTTCTGAGAGCAACCCTAGCGTTATTGTCAGACGTTGCTGAGCGAGTTTTGCTTCGGGTCTGTTGAGTAGCTTTGCCCACTCGAAATCAGGGCGTTGTCGAAGGTGTTCTGCGATATCCACAAGCCATCCGATTCGTCCCCAGGCATGTTTAGATGCGTGGAAACAAGCAAAAAACAGCCAGTCATCGTCACTGAGTGTAAGAATCTCTCGCCCATCGAAATCGATACTCTTGCGAGCTTTCCAAATTGCATCCAGATCCATCGAAAAACTGTAGCCATATTGGAATAGATCCCAGTGAAGATCCACGATGATTTCGGGGTCTCCTCTCCAAAGAGTCAGTTCGCAGTAGCCTTTGCGGTAGATGCGACGTTGTTGCTGCGACAATCTGAATTGAGGTGTGTAGCCCCGATGGATGAGTAACTCGTAAGCCTTCTCGGTGTCGCAAGGCAGGACCATGATGTCGAGNTCAAGGAAGGGGCGAAGGGCGAGGTTCTTGTAGATTTCCCGTTCTGTGACTGGTCCCTTAAAGAATAGACACGGTATTTGAGCCTTCGATAACTCATGCGAAAGTTCGTGCAACTCTCCAACCATACGCATGTTTGTTGCAACTGTGGTTAGCGAGCACATGCGAAGTGTCTCTTGGGTGTCGGCATTAACCAGCTTTTTGAATTGACTCAAGTGCAGATTCAACAGGGGAGTCAAGCGGTGATAATCTGCCAGTTGAAAAATGCGGTCCCAGTCGAGCGTGCCTCCAAGCAATTCCTGGATCTTTTGACGATGCCTCGGTTTGAGAACTAATCGCGAGCATTGAATCAATAACTCTAGTTCGCGGCTTAGGCTAGATGTAACAAAGGGAAGAACGCTCTCAGTTTCATTTTTCAAATTTTGCATGACTGTGTTCAGGGGTTAATGCCTAAACTATTTGCTCACGTTTGCTTTTGATGAAAATCGCGGACCTGCATCGCGNGGTGCCGGCTGTTTTTCATAGTATCCCTGGTAAGCCCGATTATAGTAACCGGTGTTTGTGTATCCGTAACCATAAATTCCACGACGATATTGTCCCGCCTCATAGCGATAACCCGTTTCATCAGAGACCGAGTTGACTACAATGCCCATCACATTTGCATTGACCAAATCGAGGCTGACACGTGTTTGTTTTGCATGGGGAACGCAACTCCTGGAATTCTTCAAGACAATCAGAACCTTATCGCTCACCTGGGACAAGGCAGCGGCATCCGAAACAGCCAAAACCGGTGGGCTGTCGAGAAATATAAAGTCATATTTAACACGTAGAGCTTCCAGGATGGAACCTAATTCGTTGCTATGCAACAACTCGCTGGGATGATGAGTCTTGGGGCCAGCTGGCAAGATTTGCAAGTTTTCAATTACTGTCTCCTGGATAACATCTTGGATTTCTCCCCCATCCACAATCAGTGAGGAGAGACCAGCATCGTGCTCGACACCAAACAGCTTATGTTGCGTTGGTCTACGTAAATCGGAATCGATAATCAGCACTCTTTTTCCCGAGTTCGCAACAGCAACAGCAACATTGGCACAAAGTGTTGATTTTCCATCGCCAGGATCTGGGCTTGTGAATTGGATAATGCTGCACTTTCCCTCTGTTGCCCCAAACAATAGAGATGTTCGAACAAGACGGTAAGCTTCAGCAATTCGGGATTGTGGGCGGTGGTAGTTTGCAACAGTCGGTGCAACTTGATCATCTTTAAGTATTTTCAAGTGTCGAGCGGAAGCCATTTCTGGAATGTGTCCTAAAATCGGAACCCGCATCGTTTGCATCATTTCCTCGGGGCTACGGAATCGCTTGTCGCCAAATTCCAATAAAATGCCAATGCAAACACCAAAAAGAATCCCGAGTCCACCGCTTGAGAATATGTAGGTATAGACTTCGCTTTTTACTTCGCTGCCTGTGCTTGGCAAGCTGATGATTTGGCCAGAAAGAGAATAGCTATCCTTGGTCAGGCTGATTTCCTGAAGCCGATCGATAACAACACTGAAAAGCCCTTTGGTTCGTTCCAAATCTTCCTGGAGTGCTCGCTGACGATTCTCGTCAGCTCCTAGCTTTTGTGAAGCCTGTTTCTCAATAAGAAAAAGATTGTCAAGTTCTTTGACCTTTTCGTTACTAACCCTTAATTCCTCCTGGAGTGATTGCAGATAAATAGTCAGGAAGTCGGGGCGGGGTTTATTAATCTGTTCGCCTTCTCCACTTTCACCTGCTTCGTTTTGCAGTAATCGTGTCATCACATCAATTTTTGTGCGAACTTCAAGTACCTGTGGATGATTGGCTCCTAAAGTCTCCAGGAGAACCGCCTCATCAAGCATTAATGGAATTAATTGACCGGTGATTGAGCGTTGTGTGACAACCGCTGATGAGGACACCCGTTGCCTCGACTGATCAGCCATGATCAATAAGGCTTCTCGACTGACTCCCTGTTCCATTGCCTGTTTGATGGAACCTAGCTCTGCCCTGACTTGACTCATCTGAATCATAACTTGCGAGCGGTTGGATTCTATTTGCGCCAAACGCTGTTGATGCAGATTACGTCCTTTTGCTCCGTCCCAAAGTAATGAGGCTGTTTCCCGAAACTTTTGATACGCCTCTTCCTTTATTTGCAGAGCCTCAGAAAGATCATCTTTGGCCTGGGTGATCAGCTCAACGGTTTTGATGCTGGTTGATCGTTGGGTCTCTCCAAGAAAATTAAGATACGAGGAGACAACGGCTTCAAGTATTCGTTGAGAATCTACTCTGTTTCCGCAAGTGTATGTTAATGTCAGAATATCTTCTGACGAAGATGAACGACGAACATGAAGATTTGCTGAAATTGTGGAAATGGGGTTCCCAGAACCAGCCAGGGTTGTAAGCTCATTCAGTTGAAGCTGTTCCACTGCATTTTCAAGTAATACCGGGGTATGAAACAGTGCAACGTGAGTGTCGATTGGATCGCGACTATAACTCATGTAGGAGACGCTGCTGATCGGCAGCTGGGACTCATTACGCTTAACGAGCACTTGAGCACTCGACCGAAAAATCGGAGGCTTTCGGCTAAATTGTAAATAGCCCAATGTTCCGCCAACGATACCAAAAAAGATCAGAATCCATTTGCGTTCCCACAAAATGGCACGGATATCCATACCACTTCGCTCGTGCGAGTTAATATTTTCTTCTGACCACTCAGTTCCGTGTGACACTATCTTCTTCTCCGATTATAGATGCTTTCACCCTTGGTGCATAAGCCCGCAAGAAGGGTCGTAACATTCAGTTTTCTGACTTGATGGCCAGGTATTTGTAGTAGTGAAAATGCTTGGGATATGTTTACACGAGATGGAAACCACTCTCAACAGCCTATTTGATCATTTTGCCTTATCCTTGCCATCTTTGGTTGGGCAAGGCGTGATAAGCGGTCATTTCGGAATAACCTGTACTTATCTTCTGTGTAATCATCGACTTTTTTGTCCAAAAATCAAGAGATAAATGTATTTATGCTCATGTTCATCTTAAAGTAGTGAGACTGGTCGTCATCGTAGGTTGTTAGTGTGGCCTTGTGTCGTTATGGTATTATGACCTATGTGGTTGTTGGTGCACTTATCTCTGGGTGTGAGGATAGGTGACAATCTCGTGTGGAGCAATATCTTTGGGAATAACACAGCCTGCCCCCACGATGGCTCCGGTGTGGATAGTTACTCCGGGTAGTAGTATTGATTTTGCACAGATCCAGCTTCCATCTTCCAGGGTGATCGGGCGAGTGATCAGGTCGAATGTTGGCTTGCGATGGTCATGGCTTCCGGTACAAAGATAAACTCCTTGGGATACACAAACATTTGCCCCAATTTGAACTTCTGCCAGATTGTCAATCCACACTCTTTCG
>JAESQE010000287.1 GCA_016765335.1 Planctomycetaceae bacterium | reverse complement strand
CGATTACCTTTGGTTGTGTCAGCCGGGGCAAACGCTGAGCCGTCTTCCAGATCGATGTGACTCCAGACCAGGGACTGAATTTGAGAAATACGCCAGCCGGTGNGATATGCAAACGTGAGCAATGCCCGCCAGTATTGAGCCGGTGATACATTTGGAAGGTCCGGCAGATGAACGGAATCACACGCCTTGTACATGTCCCGGAATTGCTCATCATTAACGAATGTCTTTTCCTTCTCTGGAAGTCGAAGCATCTTCATTTCTGGAACTCGCCTGATGTAGTCCCATCGTTCTGCTTTCCGAAGTGCTGCCTTCAAATATCGAAGGTTCTTGTTGATCGTCGCAGGGGAATACTTTGCCTGAGCCAACTTCTTCACGTACCGGTCAATGAATTCATCAGAAATATCAGCCATCCTGATTATTCCGGTGAAATCCACGAACTGCGACAGAGCAAGCATAGCAGCCTTTTTGTGTAATGATGAAAACTCATTGAGAACCAGATCATCATACTTTGCCCGGAATTGCTTCCACGTCTCNTTTCTCTGCCCCTCATACGTGCCGTTCGCCAGTTGCACATGCAGTTCCATCGCGTAATGCTTCGCCCGGCTCTTGTTCTCTCTGCCTGGTCCGAATGATTTGGATCGACGTTTACCGTTCGGCTCAATCCAGTCCACAACCCACGGGGCTTTCTTCGCTCCATGTTTCTCAATATCACGGCTTCGTTGATGTACCCACGCCTTTTCTCGCATTGCTGCACTACCTTCCTGAATGTGTCCGTAATTGCGGACAGATGAGAACTCGCCAGAGCAATTGCCTCAACGAGCTTTTGGGTTGTTACTAAATATCAGAACCAAATCCGTCGAGTGAAGGCCGGTCGCCCTTAAGTCGCCCGAATAGAATCAATCCTGCTGGCTCGCCTTCCACAATTTCTACGCCGCCACCTGCCAGAACTCGAATGGCATTTCCGCAAGACAATACTTCAACCGCNTCGCCTGNCAATTGAATCCCTGTCAACGACATCGCAGGAATCAACGGTTCGTTACTTGTCATTGTTTTGATTGTCGCATCGCCGAACTGAATTAAGTGGTGATCGCTTGAAGTTCTCATTGCTCAAGTCTCCATGAAAAAACCCGATCCAAGCGAGTAGTGTCGCCTGGTCGGGTCGTTCAAAGCAGCTTACGCCGCCCNGTAAATTGAATTGTGAATAGACTTCACTACAAGCCTGATTCAATGTATATACAATAAATATCGAACAGTAGTCAACCATTTATTCAATGAATTTCGGATGAAAATCAGATAGAGCGTCATCGGATTGTTGTTGAATGCCCTTTGAAAGCTATGTGTATTTACGCTGGAAATCAATTTCGATACGATTCCCGTATGTCAGCCACAAACGATGATTCAATGTTTTTCCGCTGCAAGAGCGTAGATAAAGACGAATGGAAAACAGCCGCCTCCAATTCTGGACGCTCTCTTTCTAACTGGATCGTATGGACATTGAACCAAACCGCCGAGAGGGAGAATGAAGAGTTTGAAAAGAAATCCAAGTGATTTTTCAAAGGGCAATTTTGCCTAATCATTGCAATCAATCACTCCTCCATTTAGCTCTTTTTCCGTTATGTCCAAAGCACCTCGAATCGGAGAACAGGAATCGTTGCCATGTTTTTTCTCAATAGTGCTGATTGCACTGCGAATCCTCCCAGAGAATTNAGCAAGGAACCGCCGAATTACCGAAACATCCACCAAATTGGCGTCACGTTCGCCGATTTTGAAATCAGCAAGTTGATTCTCTCTGCGTAGCTTTTCGATTCTCTCCCGGATTAGTTCGCGTTTCAATTNTTCATCGTCAATCGAATCCAANAGTTCGCCATCGGTTTCGGGATACCATTTATTTTCTCTTGCCCACTCGATAATTTCGCAGACTACGTAATTTCTGGGACTGCCTGGGCAACCCTCTTGAATCCACGTTGCAAATGTTCGTTCGCAAATACCGATTGTCTCTGCAAGTTGTCGTTGTGATGCCGCGACTAAACTCATTTTTGATTTTCCTTTTTTCTAAATATTTCGCTGGGAACCCTGCAACAGGAACCCGTTTTCAAAAGTTTTTTGGGAGAAANTATCTGGGCTACGGCTTCGCCATGCCAGTGATCAAAAGCCCCCCAAGGACACGCCGTTTTCTGAGAGCCTGTGTTCGCCGAATTACCTGGTTTTGAATCTGGTCACTCCAAATCCTGCCCAATTTCCACAAGCAGTAGTCCGGCGTGATGCTTTGAATCTTCTGGAACCTCAGCCGTCAACTGCAAAAGATCCTTGCGGAATCCAAGAAGGCTAAACCCCTCTGGCTTGGATTCATCCGGCTTTGATTTGTACTCACGTCCCTTGGCATTCATACGCTTTGGCTTCGTTGCCTTGGAAAGCTGTTCTTTCTTTGGAGTTGATTTAGCAATCGTTGCAGCCTTGGCAACCGAGATACTCCCACTCTCAACCGCTTCGATCAGTTCATCAGATCCGCGTTCCCTGACTTGATTCGCTGACGTAACGGATCGTTCGCTTACATTCAGTGATTTGGCTGCATCCTCGACCAAGACGCAATTTTGCGATTTGCTTTCTTCTGACTGATGATCACCCCCACGTTTCAGGTCCGCGATCTTCGAAGCAACCATTGCCCGCTGGCTTGCGGATAAATGCCGTCGGTGCATGTTCGCAGAGATCACATATTCCCACGGATCTGCATCGTCTGCCAATTCAGTGAAAGGGGCTTCAATGCCGATTTCTTGGCAAGCCTTCAGTCTGTTACGACCATCAATAATCTTCCCTCGCCACAAAACGATATCTTCCTTGCAGCCGTTGAGTTCAATATCTTCCTTCAGTCCGCTGTATTGTTCAGCGTCCATCATCGGGAAAAGCCCCGCTGAATCATGTTCTTCATATGCTTGCTTAATCATTTGATATCCTCTTTTCGTTGATTGCCTTGGTTTCGTTACGCCTCAATTACAACTTTCCCTGCGTCTCGCC
>JAESQE010000286.1 GCA_016765335.1 Planctomycetaceae bacterium | reverse complement strand
CTAAATGATGAAGAGCAGCTGTAACTCGCACTGCTGGACAAGCCAGGCAGTGGCACCCAACTCCGCTCGTTGCCGGAACTTCGCTTCGCTTGTTCCGGCCTACGGTCTAAAACATGTTTCGTAAAACGTGGCGAGCCGGGCCAGTGGTGGCCTTGGTTGTTTCCTCTTGATGTGGGAAAAATCGCGACAGCAGAGTAATACCAAACTCAATTAATACTTGCGAGAAGCTCTCACCCGTGGCCTTGTACTGACAAGGGCTTAGGGAATGTTCAACGCGCAAACAAATATGCGAATGCGTATAACTTGGAAGTTAACATCCCAGGCTGGTCTGGTTCAGCCCCAGGCATCGGCATCTTCATCATTTTCCTGCTGGGCCAGTTCGTCTTCGGAGATCGTTTCGTCAACGACTGACCAATCGAATTCGTCCTCGCCGCCGGGGACATCAAGGTACCCGCCACAATACGGGCACTCCTGCACGGTCCCTTGCATTTGACCGGGATAAACAACTTGCTCTTCGCAATGATCGCAAGCAATTGCAATCTGCTCAGGAACCTTCTGGTCCAACTGCTGAGCTTCCTGAATCAGGGATTCCTGGTTTTCAAGAATCAGGCTTTTGATACGATCGACATCCTCTGCATTCTTTACATGCACTTCCAAATGAGTAGTTGATTCGCTATCGCTGAGACTGGTCAGGCCAACTCCATCACTTTGCTTGAAGTGCTTCACGAGTTCGACTTCGACATTTTTCTTAGTCAGCCACTCAGTCACAAACTCTGCGACCGCAAGACTATCAGTCGTAAAGACGGAATGTGGATCTTGTCGAGACATAAATTCTCTTTTCCTAAAAGAAACAGTAACAAAGGCCGGAACAAAAACTCACGGTTGTTCCGGCCTGCAACGAATTATTCAGCAACACTCTTTTTAGGCTGAGTCATCAACGAAACCACAATCAATGTCAGGAACCCAAGCGGAATCGTAACAATGCCTGGTTGACTGAACGGCATCCAGGCATCCTCAGCCAACAAGCCGTAAACCTGAGTGAAAGTATCTTCAGAGAGCAGAATCCATCCCAGCGAACTCACCATCCCCACAATTAATGCAGCGATGATGCCTTGCTTGGTTGTCTTCGACCAGAACAGAAGCATGATCAACGAAGGCAAGTTTGCAGAAGCTGCCACACTAAACGCCCAACCGACCAGGTAACTGACATTCATATTCTCAAAGAGAATCCCAAGAACAATGGCAATCACACCGACAACAACTGAAGAAAGCTTGGCAATACGGACCTGTTGAGCATCATTCATTTTTACCTTAAACAGATGCCCCATCAAATCGTGGGTCACTGCACCGGCTGATGCCAAAATCAACCCACTGACAGTTCCCAAAACAGTTGTGAATGCAATCGCAGAGATTGCCGCAAACATCCACTCTGCAATGCTACGTGCAAGTAACGGTGCAGCCATGTTCGAATTCGTAACATCCAACGCCCCGCTGACCATCGCTCCCAATCCCATGTATAGCGACAAAATGTAGAAGAAGCCAATCGTGACAATACCCACGATTGTACTTTTCCGGGCAGCGGCTTCATCTTTGACCGTGTAATATCGAATCAGAATATGAGGCAACGATGCAGTACCGCAAAACAGTGCCAACATCAAAGAAAGAAAATTCAGTTTGTCTTTAGTCTTATTACTTCGAATCCCCTTAAATCGAGGGTGTTCACCGGGGCGAAGCACTTGGGAACCATGGGTTGGCTTTTGGTAATAAACTGTCGTGGACGAACCATCAAGTTCTGCAACTTTTGTTTTTGGCCACAAAATAACTTCGCTATTCTGCAGTGTGCTAAAGAAGGTCAATAAGCCCAGGGGACCGGTCTCTGTTTTCCCTTCTGGAAGTTTTGAGATATGCCCCACCGGGTGCAGTTCCGGCTCTCCCTTTCTGCTTCCCTTAGGTAGCCCGTTTACCAAAACTTTACCATCAGCAGTTTTCGTAAGAGACTGAGCCTCGGTAAGCAAAAACTTCCCAGCGGCATCCTCTTCTTTTTTCCAGACGGTGACCGTCCCTTGTTCGTTTTTCAGACGCACAAAAGGCGTCTCTTCCCAAACGGAATCAACTGCTACCACAGACCACTTTTCCGTCTCTGGGTCTGTACCCAGGTCAGCTTCTAATGTTTTTGTGGTAAATGGTCCTAATGTCCGAAATTCATACCCATCAGCTCCGCCTTCCTTGGTTTCAAATCCGCGAGCCATCAGCATAATCGTGAGTATTGCACTGAAGATGACAAGCAGCGACCCCTTGAGAAATTGAACCCAGGTTGTCGAAACCATCCCTGCGGACACAACAATTAGAATGACTGTTACTCCAACAATCACCACACCGACCCAGTGAGGAAAGCCTAAAAGCGGTGTCACCAAAACGCCCGCACCAACCATTTGCGGAATTAGATAAAATATAGAAACCACCAGCGTACTCACACCAGCTGTAATTTGAATCCCAGGAGAATTGAACTTGGAGTTTAAAGCGTCTGCAAAGGTGAACTTCCCAAGCCGTTTCATCGGTTCTGCGACAATAAACAGCGCAACAATCCAGCCTGCCAAATATCCAATCGAATACAGGAACCCATCGTAACCATAAAAAGCGATCATCCCACAAATACCGAGAAACGATGCCGCTGAAAGATAATCTCCCGCAAAGGCGACCCCGTTAATAAACCAGGGGATTTGCCCATGAGCAGAAAAATATCCTTCCGAAGTTTTCGCTTTTCCACCCAGCCAAAAACTAAGCCCCAGCGTCACACCAACAAAAGCAAAAAAGACCACAACAGCGAGTACTGAAGGTTCGTAAATCATTTGCTCACCTCCTGACTGCTAGCTGAATCATCTCCAGAAGCCTGCTTCGAGGTACTAGTGAAAGAAAATCCATAAATAAATGCCAGGATGATGGCCGTGAATATCAGGCCGAATCCATACCAAATTGCCAAGTTCACTCCTGCATAAGGAGTTTTCTCCATCAGGTCTGGCATAAAAAGATTAATGACGATGAACCCGCCATACAGCAGCAAATAGATGCTAAACAGCACCATTGCCAGGCGGTTATGTAGTGGGGCAGACATATTTTCTCCAGATGTCTATTTAATATGACAGGTTGTGATCCAGCAGGAGATCAAGCCTGAGCTTGGTTGTGATTAAACATCGAAGTACAGATTCCCAACGATGGTCCTCTTTGTCTCGATTTTCAAGAACAGACAGCATAACGGGCAGTGACCTCACATCAAACCGTTATGATGCGAAACTCCAGTATTTACGCAGAGGCAATCATGCCTTGCGAGTGTATTCAAAACCCAATCGACTTGCATTTTTGTCTTACAGAATATGATCTATGCCCCTGTAACAGTATCATTATCACATGCTCCCTCTTATTGACCTGGGCAAGAAATACAGGGCAGGGGTGTGAAAAATAGTAGTTTGCCGCCCGGAATAGTCTGTGAAAACAAAGCGAATCAGTAAGGAATTTGGAAATATGCCTCAATCGGCTTCAACCATGACAGTTACCTGCCAAGACGAAGAACAGACGGTTCTGTGGGCAGATCGTCTTAGCCATTTACTGCAACCGGAAGATATTATTGCCCTGAATGGCAACTTAGGGGCAGGTAAAACACGTTTTGTCAAAGCCATTGCAGCCTCCCTCGGCATCGAAGAGACTTCTGTAAGCAGTCCGACATATACAATTGTGCAGAGTTATGCGGGGCAATTACTCCTGCATCACTTCGATCTGTATCGTATCAAAGAAGAGGAAGAACTGTACGAATCGGGATGTGATGAGTTTCTCGAAGGTGGAGGTGTTTGCTTAATTGAATGGGCAAATCGATTCCCTGACTTTCTCCCAGACGATTATCTGGAAGTTTCCTTTGAATTTACAAGTGAAAATTCCAGGGAACTCACCCTCTGTTCATTTGGTTCCAGGCACGAAAGAATAATTAACAGTTTGAAAGCCTTCCTTTCCTAGAAGAGATCTTTGAGGCTGTAGATTCAACAGTAGTTAATCAATATGGATCTCGGGCACCAGTTTCGGTGCTTTGCTGCCGAGAATGGACTTGTTTCTGTATCAATCCCCCTGAAAACAGGAAACATGTCGATATCTGTATGCGTAGATTTCTTCGCCTGAAATCCTTAAAAAAAATGGACTTCGGCTTGACAGTGTGAGGGACTTACGGTGCAATGTACGATAAGTTTTATGTAGGCCTTGCAGGGCTTTCCCCGGAAGAGGGGTCTTTTAGGGAATACCTTGCAAAACACAGATTATTAGCGGAAGAAGTCGTTATCGCAACTCCATTAACTGGGACCAGTTTGGGTGTTGTTGCAGAGTATAAATGACGATTTTAACGTACAATCATTTGTGGTTTACAGATTGATTTGAAGGTTACATGGATGTTATTTCAAGTTTCCTTCCTTTGAGACAAGTTGATTCGGGTGGATCCTGCGTCAACTGCAACTCGATAAGCAGATTGTGTCATGCACTCTCCTGCTCTTACCTTTGTAAATTGTTGCTTTACGGTGACGATACGCAGTTTCGAGTTGTTTGATCGATTCCCTGTAGTGTTTTTGAATGTTTGTTTGCCACGGGACCATACGCAGGTAAATAACATTTGGGAAGCTGCATAACGGGAGATTTCGGAACTCATTTTCATTCCAAAAAAAATGATTTCCGTTTACAACGCAGGCAAATACGCCTGTAAAATGAAACATTATGTTTCGCAGAATTATGCTGATGCATAATTTAAGGGTCAGGCTGAAATGTTATACAATAAGAATTGCCGCATTGCCGTAACTGGCGTGGGGGTCGTTTCGCCAATTGGTGTTGGCAAAGACGCATTTTGGAAGAATCTCATTGCCGGTAAATCTGGTATTGGATTTCTGAAATCCGTTCCCTCTTCACGCCTGCCTTCAAAACTCGGTGCAGAAATTCATGATTTTGATCCGGTTGAGCATATCTACAACCGGAAATCAATAAACATGATGAGCCGTGACGCCCAGCTTGGCGTTGCTTCTGCAAATATGAGCATGAAGGATGCTGGTTTAAACCCCGGCCAAATAGACCCTGATCGACTGGGAGTTGTTTTTGGATCAGGGCACATTGCTTCCACCCCAGAGGAGTTAGCCGGGGCTGCAAAAGGTGGTAAAAATCTGAGTCCAGCGAATCAATTTGAACGCTGGGGCGAAGAGCGAATGAGAAAGATTCCGCCGTTGTGGATTCTTCGCCAAATGCCCAATATGGCTGCTTCATTTATATCCATTGAGCACGATGCCCGTGGCCCGAACAATACAATTACAAGTAGAGAATCTTCTGCGCTGCTTGCTCTTTCTGAAGCCATGGGGAATATTCAGCGAGGTGCAGCTGACTGTATGATTGTTGGTGCAAGCAGTTCTGCAACGGACCCATTTGATGTCGCGAGATTCAATCTTTTTGAATCTTTAACACGTCGTCAAGACGATCCGGAAAGGGCTTGCCGTCCATTTGACCGTGATCGTGATGGCACTGTCGTAGGAGAAGGATCTGCAACTTTCGTACTTGAACGATATGAGCATGCCGTTGCACGAGGAGCAGATATTTACGCAGAGCTTCTGGCTGTTGGTTCGGGGTGTGACGGGGCGACCAGTAATCCAAAGAATTCGGGAATGGGACTGGTTGCAGCAATCCGTTCGGTCGTTCGTCGGGCAAATATTCGTCCCGATGAAATTGGGCATATCAATGCCCACGGAAAGAGTACTCAGCGGGATGATCTGGTTGAATCCAGTGCTTACCACCGCGCGTTAGGGGCATCTGCCTCAACCATTCCGTTAATTGCACTGGGTAGCTACTTCGGGCAATTCGACGCTGGTACCGGAGCTGTCGAGCTTGCAGGGTCAATCCTGGCAATGCGAAACCGCGAGTTACCTATTACTCTCAATTACGAAACCCCTGATCCAGGATGTGAGTTAAACGTTGTCAGAGATCAAACAGCTTCTTTGCAAAATTCGCTCGCATTAAGCGTCAACCGGACATCAATGGGCCAAAGCGCTGCCTGCTTGCTTCGCGCAGTGTAATCGGAAATTGCAGGGCAGATTGTGCCGGGTAAATTTCCGCTCTCTGCAAGACCAATGTATCGCTTCAGACTTCTTGTCGTTGCCCCAGAGAACCAAAATCAATTTCTCTGTTGATTGCCAGCCACATAGCCTCTCGGTTAAGATTCGTAATTCAACAGATTGCTTTACGGGACTTCTCTAATAGGAATCCTGCAATCAAAAGGCTTACGTAGAAACTCGCGTCCGCCNGGAGAATCGTATCATCAAGTACCACAGACTCTGAATTTCTGTACTCACCAAGAGGAAATAATAAAATGACTGAGGCCATTAAGTTAAACACGGGTGATCAATTACCCGAAGTCGGTTTTGGATTTTGGAAAGTTGAAGAAGAACAAATCGAGGACTTAATCGATTATGCTGTCAAAGCAGGGTATCGCCACTTTGATTGTGCATGCGACTACGGAAATGAAGCTGCTGTCGGGAAAGGGCTTGCTCGTGTTCTTGAGCAGAAGTTATGCACTCGGGAAGATTTGTGGGTCACCTCAAAACTTTGGAATACCTATCACGCTGCCGAGCACGTTCGCCCTGCTGTTGAGAAAACGTTAAAAGACTTGCAACTCGACTATCTCGATTTGTTTCTGATTCATTTTCCGATCTCTCAGAAGTACGTGCCGATTGACCACCGTTATCCTCCAGGATGGTTTTATGATCCTGATGCAGAAACTCCTGGGATGGAATCTGAAGCAGTCTCTATTCAGGAAACTTGGCATGCGATGGAAGAGTTGGTCTCAGCAGGGCTGGTTAAGAATATTGGGATTTCAAATTTTGGCACCTCGTTAATTCGTGATTTGCTTTCGTATGCCAAAATTCGACCTGCCGTTTTGCAGATTGAATCACATCCGTATCTGACGCAGGAAACATTGATCAGATATTGCAAACAGGAAGAGATTGCAGTAACTGCTTTTTCTCCACTGGGAGCACTCTCTTATGTTTCGATTGGCATGGCAGGCAACGGCGACACTGTTCTGGAACAGCCTGTAGTACAGGTTGCAGCGAGCCATCACGGAAAAACTCCGGCCCAAATTGTTTTGCGATGGGGTATTCAACGTGGAGTTTCGATTGTTCCGAAATCAAGTCGTCCAGAACGACTCAGCGAGAACATTGCATTGTACGATTTCGAACTGACCGATTCAGAAATGCGGGCGATATCCGCCCTGAATTGCAATCGGCGTTTCAACGACCCTGGCGCCTTCTGTGAAGAAGCTTTCAATACTTTCTTTCCTATTTACGAATAACATTCGCAGGAGATACCCATGAAATTTCTTAGCATGCAAAAGTATGTTTTTTCTGTTCTGCTTTTCTTATTAGTAATTCCATTTGCCATTAACGCCGAGGAAAAAATGTCTCGTACTCCATTTGGAAAAACCAAGCAGGGTGGCAGTGTTGAAAAAATTACGCTGACGAATAATCAAGGAGTCAAAGCTGAATTTATAACACGTGGGGCAACCTTCTGTGCGATGCATGTTCCAGACAAAGATGGCAAAATGGCAGATGTACTGCTGGGCTTTGATAACATCGCTGGCTATGAATCAGATGGGAATCAATACTTCGGGAATACGACCGGGCGTGTCTGCAACCGAATTGCAAAAGGGCAGTTCACGTTGGATGGTAAGACCTATCAACTTTACCTCAACGATTCTCCCAATCACCTGCACGGAGGAAACGGCAACAGCCTGGATAAAGTTCTTTGGAAAGCCGATGAAGTGGCAGTTGAAAATGGTGTCGCAGTTAAATTCACTTATCATAGCCCCGATGGCGAAGAGAATTATCCGGGGAATCTATTGATTCAAGTGACCTACACACTGACAAACAAGAACGAAGTTCGCATCGAATACCATGCGACAACCGATCAGAATACCCCGGTCAATTTAACAAACCACGCATACTTCAACTTGGCAGGAGCAGGTTCTGATACTGTTTTGGGGCACGAGTTAACGCTCAATGCCGATCATTACACACCTTGTGATGACACGCTGATTCCAACCGGAGAGATTGCGACTGTCAAAGGGACACCGCTCGACTTCACCGCGGCTCACACCGTGGGAGATCGAATTGATCAACTTACGGAGACTTCTGCACTTGGTTACGATCACAACTTTGTCATTAACCGAAAAGGTAAAGGCATTGTGCAGGCTGCCCGTTTGAGAGATCCTCAATCAGGACGAGTTCTGACCGTTTATACAGATCAACCCGGGATACAATTATACTCGGGTAATTTCTTAAAAGGGCAAAAGGGGAAGGGGGGCAAGGCATATGCATACCGCTCCGCGTTGTGCCTTGAAACTCAGCATCACCCCAATTCGGTCAATCAACCAAACTTTCCATCGATCATTCTTCGTCCAGGCCAAGAGTATCGCAATGTTTGCATCTACGCGTTTTCAGTAGAGTAGTAGTTCAACTAGCGTTAAAGGTTAGGCATTTAGGCAATGGATTTTGAAGCCCGATTGGGCACAAATATAAATGGGTAAATTTTATTAACCACGGAGGCGCAGAGGCCACAGAGGAATTTCAGGTGATTCTTATTTCACTGCAATGCGAAACCGTAAATCTCTTGAGTTATATTGATTGATTAACTGCTATTTTTTGACTCGGTGTTCTCTGCGTCTCTGTGGTTAATTTTATTTCTTCCTATTTAATTAC
>JAESQE010000285.1 GCA_016765335.1 Planctomycetaceae bacterium | reverse complement strand
TGGGCAAGCCAGGCAGTGGCACCCAACTTCGCATGTGTGCCGGAACTTCGCTTTGCTTGTTCCGGCCTACGGTCTAGAGAGACCTTTTGCGTTCCGGGAAATGTAAGCACTTCGTTTGTTGAACAGGCCATGAATTCAATTGCTCACAATCGGTACGCAATAGCGTACCCTGCGTCGCTGAGCAGTCAATAAAAAATCCCTGCTCTGGAAGAAGATATTTGGAGCAGGGCGTTGAGCTATTATTTGAAGACGTAGGTCTTTGGTTTTCTCTTGTTGCTTACAGGAGTACGCTTCTTTTCTTGCAGGCCACGCGAGGATCTGGTGAATGATTTTTTGACCGTTTTTTTATCTGAAGAGGGCCGGTAATGTTTTTTCTCTCGATCGCCAGCTTCTTTCGAAGGGGTGCTTCGATTGCGAGTCAGAATTTCTCTGAGCTGAGTCATTTCGTCTTTTGTGATTTCACGGTAGGCTCCTCTTTTCAGCTTGGCAATTTTAAGTGGCCCAAATGCCAAGCGTTCCAGTGACATGACTTTATGACCAATTCGGGCAAACAGACGCCGAACTTCTCGGTTATGACCTTCTCCGAGCACAACTTCCAGAAAAGTAGACTTCCCTTTTTTTCCAGCCACGCGAACAGAGATGACGCGGAACTTGCCTTCTTTGAAAAAGATACCGTCTCGTAATTTTTGGAGCTGCTCGCTGGTAGGATGACCTGCAACTTGAATCCGGTAAGTACGATAAATGCGATAGCGAGGATGAGCCAACTGATGTGCTAAATCGCCATCGTTGGTGACAATCAGCAAGCCTTCGCTTTCTTCATCGAGCCTGCCCACAGGGAACAGACGGACTTTTTCGCGAGGAAACAAGTCAATCACACGTTTTCTGCCATCAGGATCGTTGTTCGTGCACAAGACGCCTTTGGGCTTGTTGAGCACAAGTATTTCAGCTTTTGGAGTCTGAGTTTTTCACCATCGTATTCGATCAATTGCTTGACAGGATCAACGTTGATTCCGGGATTATCAATCGGGATGCCGTCAATTGAAATTCGTCCGGTACGGATCAATTCTTCGCATTGTCGACGAGAGCCTAGCCCAGCTGAAGCCATGAATTTTTGTAATCGAACTTCAGTTGGCCCCGCGGCAGAAGTAGTCGTAGTTTTGGAATCTCTGCGAGCCTGGGCCTGGGCACTGTTTCGAGATGCATTTCTGCGTGCAGTACTGCGTCCAGTGTTTTGTCCCTGACGTGTGTTACGAATAGCCATTTGTTTTTCCTCTTCTTTGTCTTGTTTGGTTGTAGCAGTCTGAAATCTGACTTCAGTCTGCAAATTCTATCTAAAAATTAAATTTTAAAAGTGGGTCTTGCCACTTCAATCACCCGGAGGTTAACACCTCCGGCTCGTCTAAAAAGTTACTCTGTTTCAGGTTGTGGATTAACGTTTTCTTCGACGGAATTTTCCTGTTTGGATTTGGATCGTTTTGTACCTGGGATATCAATTTTTGAAATTAAAAATGCAGTCAGGAGCATCAGTACTGCTCCTGACCAATAAGGTAACGTCAGACTGATATCAAGCATCAAGTAACCGGCAACAGGTCCAAAAATTCTTGCCAGAGAAGAGACACTCTGCCCCACACCTAAAACGCTTCCTTGATCCGAAGCATTACTTCCCAATGAAAGCATCGCTTGCAGGGCAGGGGAGACTGCTGAAAATCCCAAAACACTGACCGGGAGCACCATCAAGATTACTGCAAACGATTTTTGTTCAAGAACGCTGCCAATCATTAGTAAACCAACTGCGAGGCAAACTGCCCCCATGATTCCCATTTTATACTCGCCGAGTTTTGGGATCAGCCTACGAATCAATCCTCCCTGGAACAATAATAACGTAAAACCGATATAGGCAAAGACGTAGGTGTTCGAGCGGGCACTGAATCCCATTTCTTTCATTAAATACGGAAGCGTTGTTTCAAATTGAGCAAAAGCAAAAGTGGCAATAAATATCGTGATGAGGGTAATTAAAATGGACGGCTGCGTCACAGCGTAGCGTAGTTCTTTCAGGTTGAACCAATTTCTTCCCGTGGGAACCGAATATTTGTGCAACGATTCGGGCAGACGAAAGATCGCAAACAGTAAGGCGAAACCGGAAAGGGCTGCTGCGACATATCCGGGCCACGAACTCGGGGGATCAAGCGGATTGTCACTCACAAACGGGGCAGCGATCAGAGGGCCAAATGAAAAGCCAATTCCAAACGCAATTCCGATCAACACCATTCCTTTGCCACGTTCCTGCTTGGTCGTTGTGTCCGACATATAAGCTTGAGCGGTTGAAATGGTTGCTCCGGCAACGCCTGCCCCTAATCGTGTAATGAAGAGCCAGGTTAGAGGAGTTATCCCTATGATCAATGCATCAGCAGGAAATTGTGAGACCCATCCAAAACCTGCATAGCACGTTGTTGAGCCAACTAATCCGAGGAGTAGGATTGGTCGCCGTCCAATCCTATCCGAAACGCGTCCCCAAATTGGTGCAAACAAAAATTGCATGGCTGAAAACGATGCCATCAGCATACCGATTTCAAGCTTACTCGCATGGTAATACACACCATAATAAGGCAGCAAAGGCAGAACGATTGCGAAACCGAGCAAGTCGATGCAAACGATCAAAAAGATAATCAGATGTGAGTGTTTTTTACTTGACATTATTTATCGTATCAGAATATGAGAATGAGCCTTGAGGCAATGCCTCGCTTGTTTGTGGCTCATAAAAAAGTGAAAGCATGCTTGGCGAATTAAGATATCAGGACTATTTCTGGCCCGGCTCGCCTAATAAGCAAAAAACCGCACGCCGAGTTGTATCGCGGGTGCGGTCGGGAATCAGGTTGATTGTCCAAACGAAAACACATTTGGCAAGCTCGAAGCCTGGGCTGTGTCTGACAATTAGGAATCTTATCCGTAAATATCGTCAGTCACAGCCCGATTGGCATAAATAGGTGACAAACAGGCACCGTATTAGCCGACGACATCTGGGTCATTTTCGGGCGTGAGTGGGTTTTCTGGATCGAACCACTCTTCTTTGAAGACGATTCTCTTTTTGTGTTTCATTGCCAGGTTGGCGGTCAAAGCCATGATCGCATCAGCCATCGCGACAACGCCGTTGCATTTCAAGCCTCCCTCAGCAGGAGATTTGAAGATGTTGTTTTGGATGCAGTAGCTGAAGTGCTCCATCTCTTCGGTGTAACCTCGGCTGATTTTTTCCATCGCGCCTGAGGCAACTGCTGCCGAAGGAGCCAACGATTCACTGGCATCCAAAACTGGTCCAGCATTTCCGTTGATGACGTACAGTCGCTGTTCTGTGCCTCCGCCTCCACTTGAAGGAGATCCTTCTTTGAACAGCAGGGCGTCTTTTTCTGTGTTCATATACAATGTGCCGCGAGACCCAAAGACGGTTTCTCCGTAAGGTCTGAGCGGTTCGTATTAATCGAAGAGTAAGTCACGATGACGACATCGTTCAGGTCTTCTTTGTAATTAGGACCAGGGAACTCGAAAGTGACGTAAACGTGATCGTCAATTTCTCGGTCATCCTCTTGTTTGTCGATAGAGCCGACACCTTTGACGCCGTAGAAGTTTCGACCGCCATAGCCTTGCACTGCAATCGGGTGAACTTTTCCCAGGAAGATACTGCAAGCATCGAGCTGATGGCTACCAAGTTCTGCCATCAAGCCACCGCCGGTTTTATTGAACAATCGCCAGTTCACAAGTTCATTGACATCTTTGTAACCAAAGTCTTCAACTTTGCCTTTGAGTTCTGCTTCATCGGTCGTGGTTACTTTTTTTCGCCAACTGTCCCGCTTCGGGAACGAGTTATTGCGATGCCATTGGGCACGAATGAATTTGATGTCGCCCAGCAGTCCCTCTTTAATGACGTGATTTGCATTGTCATACAAAACGCTGTAGTGCCTTTGATGCCCAACCGCGAGTAGAACATTGTTCTTACGAGCGACTTTAATCATCTCCTTGCACTCAGCGATGTTGTGAGCCATCAGCTTTTCGCACAAAACGTGCTTGCCAGCATTCATCGCATCGATTGCAACCGGTGCGTGTTGAGAAAGCGGGACCGCAATCACAACGGCTTCGACATTCGGATCTGCCAGAAGCTCTTTATGATTTTTGTACGTTTTGATGTTTTTGGCAGCAGCCGGTCCGAGTTTGCGAGTCAGCCCGACACGGACTTCGTTATCGTCGCCATCGAAGGCTCGTTTTCGGTTGTCAGGTCGTAAGTCTGCAATCGCGACAATTTCCATGAAACTGTCAGGATGTTCGGTGAGTAATACGCTGCCTTCGTCACCGGTACCGATGAATCCGACTTTCACTCGGTCACCACTGAGTTTGCTGTAACCGAAGTAGGTTGCACCAGCGGCTGTTCCTGCGGCGACTGTTCCGGCGAGGAAATCTCGTCGGGTGGCACCGACAGCACTATTGAAATTTCCTTTACCGATCTCTTTTTCTTCCGGTGTGAATTGCATCTTATTCTTCTCCCTGTACAGGTTGTATCGCGAATATAATCTTATTTTAAGGACTGAATTGTGGGAACCTCTAAAAATGGACTTCCAGAGCTTCCTGAAGACAGTTTGATTATAAAAAGTAGGTTAAAAAACCCCCTCTAACTCCCCCTTCGTAAGGGGGA
>JAESQE010000284.1 GCA_016765335.1 Planctomycetaceae bacterium | reverse complement strand
AGGGGCTGGAATCCGATTTTTTGATTCTCTCCGGAGGCGTTTCTGCTGGAGTGCTCGATCTGGTCCCTCAAGTGCTTCAGGATCTGGGCGTGAAACAGGTCTTTCATAAAGTCCAGCTCAAACCAGGCAAACCGATCTGGTTTGGAGTGTATTTGGTCGAAACAGACAAGTTATCAAAACCTTGTTATGTGTTTGGGTTGCCGGGAAATCCGGTCAGTGCTTTGGTTTGCTTTGAACTGTTTGTCCGCAAAGCTCTGACCAGTTTTCAGGGGAAAAGTAAGGCATTGAATCCGCGAAGAACTGCCAGTTTAACCCAAGCTCATCTGGTCAAAGGAGGCCGTCCGGTTTATCATCCAGCGAAGATCAGTTTTTCACAGGGGAACATTCAGGCAGAACCAGTCCCCTGGGTTGGCTCTGCGGATATTCGGGGAACAGCCCAGGCAAACGGGATGATTCACTTTCCGCCGCGTGAGCAATCGTATCAGCCGGGTGATCAGGTACAGGTCTATTTATGGCATTTGCCTGAATCATAAGAGAACCCCTGAAAATTGGTTCCCCCCTTACGAAGGGGGAGTTAGAGGGGGGGTTCAAACTACTTTTATACTCAAATTGTCTTCAAGAAGCCCTGAGATTCAATTTTTAGAGGTTCCCATAACAAGCAGTCAATCAGCAAGATCGTTATTCCATGGATGGCATTTCAACACCGGACCAGCCGGTTAATTCTGACACTCCGCAGGGAGCGGAACTCTCGAAAGGGAAAAAACGGTCCGGGAAAGTCGATCTGAGTGTTCTGCAAATTATCGATCGGGCAGAAAACAGTCCAGCCAAGACACGCGGAGCCTTGCTACTTTCGATCATTGCGGGGGTTGGCATGTGGGCCAGTTTTCCGCCTCTCGATTTTGGACCGCTGGCTTGGTTAGCAACCATTCCCTGGCTGATTTTAATCCGCCTGAAACGTCCGACCCGCAGAATGTATTTCGCCAGTTATCTGGGAGCACTTTGTTTCACAATCCCAGCCTTCCAGTGGATGCGTTACGGCGATCCGATGATGTACTTTGCTTGGATTCTGCTTGCACTTTACGTCGCAGTTTACGCTCCCGTTTTTATTGGCCTTTCAAGAATTGCAGTTCATCGCTGGGGAATTTCGCTACTTCTGGCTGCCCCGCTGGTTTGGACCGGCCTTGAATATTTACGAGGCTTTCTGTTGACCGGATTTGGCTGGTACTTCTTAGGACACACACAACACCGCTGGACAGAACTGCTTCAAATCAGCGATCTGTTTGGAGCTTACGGTGTCAGCTTTATCGTGATGCTGTTCGCAGCTGCGATCTCATTGCAAATTCCAGAACGATTCATGAAAAAACTTTGGCTGGTTCCAGAACTCCAAAAAGCAAGCGAACCAGTCGTCGCGGCAGTGAAACGACCGATGCAGCAATTGGTGATCGCTTCATTAATTCTTGTTTCTGTTTTGAGCTACGGCTATTTCAGACGCTCGCAAGCAGATTTCCAACCTGGTCCTCGTGTTGCATTAATTCAGGGGAATTTTCGGGCAGCTTTGGATATCCCTGACGAAGAGTACGAACACGCATTCATCGTTTACAACGAGTTGACAGGCCACGCGGTCAAGCATCAACCAGATCTCATTGTCTGGCCTGAAGGCATGTTCCGTTATGCGTTGCAGTACGCAGATCCCTCTTTGTCAGCTGCCCAGTTAACTGAAATCGCACCACGATTTCCTCCAGAATCCTGGCAGCAAACCTATATTGCAGATACCTTGGCCGAATTGAGCGAGAAGGCAGGCGCAGCGATGGTGATTGGTCTGGCTAGTTACGATGCACAAAAAGATCAACTCAGTCAATTTAACTCAGCTCAACTGATCACACCTGGTGAAGGACTTGGCCCGCGGTATGACAAACTGCACCGAGTCCCTTTTGGAGAATATATTCCTGGCAAAGACCTACCGATTCTCTCATCGATGATTCCTAAGAATTTCGGATTAACTGCTGGGAAATCTGCAACATTGTTTGAATACAAAAACTGGAGGTTTGCTCCGGTGATCTGTTTTGAAGATACCGTCCCGCACGTTGTTCGCAACATTGTTCATTCCATCGAACAGAATTCGACATCCAAAAAGCCAGTCGACTTTCTCGTGAATCTTTCCAACGATGGCTGGTTCGCAGGTTCCAGCGAACACGATCAGCATTTAATTACTGCTCAGTTTCGAGCCATCGAATGCAGAATGCCTTTGGCAAGAGCAGCCAACATGGGCATCTCTTCTGTGATCAACGGGGACGGAGTGGTGATGAACCCCGAAGTGTTCCTGATTCGAGATCCCGTCAGCGGTGTTCTCCGGGAATCGAGTATTATCGATCCTGAAACAGGCAGGTATCGCAGGAAGATTGACGCAGTGTTGGTACAAACCCTTCCGTTGGACAATCGAAGTTCCTTGTACTTAAGTTGGGGAGACTGGTTCGCTCAGTTTTGCCTGTCAGGCTGCATTGCCTTAATCATTTCTCGTTGGATTCCGATGAAAAAACAAGCAGAAAGCTCTTCCTTAAACTGAAGAAATATCAACATGACCGAACAAGATAACAATGTCATCCCCCTGGGAATCCTGGCTTGCAGTGACTTCTTTTTCGNAACGCGAATTTGCGACACCGCTCGGGAACTAGGGCAGGTTGTCCGTAGTTGCTCAAACACCAAGGAAATTGTTGAACTACTCGAATCGAACAGTGTGCCGGTCTTGTTTATTGACCTCAGTTCAATGAGCGGTTGCTTAGACGAGTTGGCACAATATCGCCAACTCGCCCCGCAGCTAAAAGTCATTGCTTTTGGTTCCCATGTGCAAATCGATTTACTCAAACGAGCGAAACAAGCCGGTNGCGATCAAGTGCTCCCTCGCAGCCGATTCACCAAAGAACTGGTCAACCTGCTGCAAACACACCTGGGAAGCTGATCATGCCTGCGATTTATCTGACCGAAACCGATGTTAAATCTTTGGTCAACATGCACGATGCTGTGGATGTTGTTGAGAAATCATTTCGAGATCTTGACAACAAGCAGGCACAGAACATGTCTCGTCAAAGGTTGCGTACCGAGAACGTGATGATGCATGTGCTGGCAGGTTCTGATGCTGCACAAAATCAACTCGGATGGAAAGTTTACACCACCACTCGGCAAGGTGCCCGTTTTCTGGTCGGGATTTATGATGGTCACAACGGCGAACTGCTTGCTTTAATTGAAGCAAACTTTCTCGGGCAACTTCGTACCGGTGCAGCATCTGGAGTTGCAACCAAATATCTTGCTAATCCCGAGGCTTCCAAATTGGCAGTGATTGGAACGGGACTGCAAGCCAGGACACAAGCCTGGGCAGTAGATGCGGTGCGAAAACTGGAAACCATTTACGTTTACGGTCGCAACGAGCAGCGGCGAGCACAGTTTGCAGATCAATTGAAAGAAGACTTGAGCTGCGATGTGATTGCTGTCGATAACGCAAACGATGCCATCCGAAAAAGCAACGTCGTTGTGACTGCAACCACTAGCAAAACTCCGGTCTTTTCGGGAAGTAAAATCCAGCCGGGCACACACATCAATGCGATCGGCGGGAACTTCATCAGAAAAACCGAATTGGATCTGGAAACCTTCCGCAGAACATCCTTAATCGTTTGTGATTCCATTGAGCAGTGCAAAAGCGAAGCCGGAGAATTTGTTGCGGCCATCGAGCAAGGGCTTCTCGACTGTAATCAGATCACCGAACTACAGCAAGTCGTTGCAGGAAATTGCACAAGAGAAACCAACGAGCAGATCACGCTTTTCAAATCTGTCGGCCTGGGTCTACAAGATGTTGCACTGGGAACTTTAGCTTGGCAGCGAGCCAGCAAAAAAGGAATCGGTGTTCCTCTACCCTTTTGAATGAGTTGCGAACTTTTGCTGGTTTGCTTGGTCGCGAATCGGATTTTTAGGTGTAAAAGATTGTCCGTAGATGTTTCATTTTCTGTCTAGCCTCAGTGGATTTCAGGCATTCACTAAGGCATTTTAGGAAATGAGAGTATCTTTCAAGACACCGGCGGCTAGCACCTTGCCGCTTACGATACTCGATGGAAATGAACAAAAGGGTGGCTGGGGAGCAACGGAGACTTTGAGGAAATGATAGCCGGCCCATGCAAAACTGACTGAACGTCACAGGGTATTGGTCTTGGCCCCAGAAGTATTCAATATCTGGGGCCAGAGCTACTTTCTTTATGCTCTTCGTGGTTCAAAAACAATTGCGACATATAATCCTCGGGTTGCTACGCAACACAGACTACCCTGAACGGGATTCTCTGTGCTACCCCGGTTTCAGCCTCGGCTAAGTGCGGCTGGTTTCGCTTGGGCGTCTATTTCGAAGAGCGGCTGCTGGACTTGGCTGCGTCTGGAAAGTTGGCGGGTACGTCATTCAGGGTTACTTTTTCTGTGGCAGCCCATTCGGTCCCCCGTTGCAATGTCGTTTGAAAACCAATGCAGTCAAGCGCAGTGACATCGTGCCCAAGGGTGGTATGAAAAATACGTCCCTTGCCGTATTCAAGCACCATCAGTATGGGTTCGACTTCACCGGATCCGCGAGTTTTAGAATCTGAATAAGCTGTTGCGATCACGTTTAAGTTGCGAGCAGGGCCTCGTAATCGATCATAAAGTTCGTCAGCAGTATGCAGCCATTTCTTTGGCAATCCCTTCATGATTGGGTGATCGGCATCAAATGATTCAACGACAAATTCATGACGAGCGCCGTGGCTTCCGCCTCTGCCGGGGGTTTTATCGAGAACCATTTCTCCTTTACGGAAACGAACATAAGGGCCAGACTTTTCGCTGCGTCCTCCCCAGCCTCCCAAGCCAATCATCTGGTTGTATTCGGGCCATTGAGGAAACGAATTGTTGGCTGCATGCACACAAACAAATCCGCCGCCTGATTTTACGTAGGTCACAAAGTTTTTACGCATTTTCTCGGCCCAGAGATCTCCATTGTAGTTTGAAACAATGACATCATACTTTGAAAAATCGGGCGAAAACCGAGTCATGTCTTTCCCTTTCCCTGGTGATGTGGCTCGATCAACAGAGAAGCGGCCTGATTTTTCCAGAATGTTAATCAGGATCGGCGATGTTTGTTTCCAGTTGTGATTGTTCTGCCCATCAATCAGCAAAACTTTCAGTTGATCCTGAGCAGAGACACCCCCCGAGGACAAGACCAGCATGGCAATCATTGAGAAGCAGATGGATTTGAAAAATGGAGAGAACATGAAAGTTCCTTTCGTGTTGTTTGACCTGTGCGTATAGCACAAGAGCCGCATGGTATGAGCATGCGGCTCTTGAATTTTAAAATACAACTGACTGTAATGTCATTGCAAAATCACTCGGTTTCGAAACAGTATAACCGTGAGCGGTCAGTGACATAGATTTTTCCATTTGCAACCGTTGGCGTGCTGTAAATTGAAGAATCGAACAGTTTTTCTGCGAGAACTTTTTCTACTTTTCCAGTAGCCAGGATGACCATGTCGCCATCTTCATCACCGAGGAAGACTTTGCCATCAACAACCATGGGTGATCCCCAGATCGCTGCAAAGGCATCGTATTCCCAGTAACGTTTTCCTGTTGCAAAATCGATGCAGTGGAGAAAACCACTCAAATCTGGTGCGTAAACCAAACCGTCTGCAATTGCGACAGTCGAAATTGTTCGTCGGTAAATGAGATTTCCTTTACGTCCGGTCAGCGAGCCATCTTCATCCACGCCACCCAAATGCCAGATTTGAGCAGAATTTGGATTTGGTTTTCCATCTTCCAAAGTTGGGCTGACATCTCCTGTTTTGGTTGCATCGATACGATAAATGTGTCCCACGCCTTCGCCATGTTCTGGGTCTTGACCAACAGAAAGCACAACGCTGTTATCCTTGAAAACAGGTGTTGAGATAATCGCGTTACGAGTACCACGTCCTCCCAGTTCCCATTTAGAATCTTTAGGATTCAGGTCGAACTTCCAGATGAGATCTCCTTTGACGGCATCAAATGCATACAACCAACCATCGCCACCTGGCATATAAACCTGGGCTTTGCCGTTGATGGTACCAATTGCAGGGGATGACCATTGACCGTGTAGAATTTTATCAAACGGTTCGTTGTTTTCCCAAACGACCTTTCCCGTGTTCTTGTTGATACACAGGAAGCAAGGAGACCGGGGAGCAGGAACTTCCAGGTGAGCTTCATCGACTCCGTTGGAAGTGAGCAAGTAAATGAAATCACCATGAATCACAGGTGAGCTTGTTGCCAGGTTGTGAGGGAACACGCCGAGTTCATCGATCATATCAAATACCCAAATGATATCTGCATCTTGTTTTTCGTTATCGACTTCCTCTTTGTAAGGTCCATCATTTTCGTCGTCGTAGAATCCTTCAACATCCAGGCACATCAATTCGCAGCGGTTTGTGACAACCCACAGGCGATTTCCTTCGACGCATGGTGCAGCACAAATTCCTTGTTCCGGCCAGTCATTGACTCGGCCCTGTGGAAGTTTTTCGCGGGTCAATTGCCATTTGAATTCCCCTGTTTTCTCGTCAAAGCACAGAATCGTACCGCGATCCCCTTCGTGTTTGGGACGGTAGTTGCCACCGTTGTTACTTCCAACAAATACGCGACCGCTGGCAACAACAGGGTTGCCGTATGTCTGTGTACCTAGACGAGCGGTGTAAACCAGCTTTTTGCCCTTGGAGGCCTCGATGGCTGGTTCGAAATCGATAGAAACCCCAGTGGTCGTATTGACCATATTACGAGAAGAATCGCCTCCCCACATTGGCCAGTTTCCAGCAATAACCCGCTTTGCTTTTGGAGCAACAGCTGTTTTAGGTTCCGGTTTAGGTTCAGGTTTAGGCTCAGGTTTAGGTTCAGGTTTAGGCTCAGGCTTAGGCTCAGGTTTAGGCTCAGGTTTAGGTTCTGGTTCCGGCTCTGGCACTTCTGCCGGCTCCGAAACATCAAGTTGGCCTGGGACTCCTGTATCAGGTTCTGACACGCTGGTGTCGGCAGGTTCTTCTGCTGGCTTACAGCCGACGCATATTAAGGTTAAGGCAAGCAATAGTCCGTATTGCCCGTTTCTAAACGACCATAATGTCATGGTTTATTTCCCTTTTAACTACAATCAGTAGTGCCTTTTCAGGCTTCGTTTGATGAAATGTTTGAAGGAGTTATCACCTGTTCGGCGATCTCTTATTTTGACTATTTTTCTGCTGGAGTGACAATCACATTGTCGAAGTAAGATGTTGCCAGGGCGTAGGTGTAAAGACCTGGGCTGCCATTCAAATTCGGATGAGGATCAACAACTTCAATCGTCCAATCTGTTGGCTCTTCCTTGCTACGGTCCCAGGCTTTTCCAAGCACATGAGCACCGTCATCTTTAATTTCGACTTTCAATTTCAATGTGTACCAGATATCAGGATCAGAACGCAGCTTGACCTCTTTGGCCATTCTGCGATGTGGTGCCCAACTTTGGATCGCCAGTTTCCCGGTGTTTCCTTTAAGGATCAAGTTGTAACGATGAGCCGTGATGCCGATGTTAGGCAATCTTCGTTTCTCTTCCCTCATTAAAACGTCTGCCTGAATGGTGTAGCCTTTCATGTCAGGCGTACCAATCCACATGTAAGCTGAAGGACGTCCTCTGCCTGTTGATTTCACTAAGGCTGTTTCGCCATCAACTACAACCGGCTTGAGTTTCAGGAATGCATTAATCCAGGTTGGAGGAACTTGCGTCCCTTTAAGGCCATCAAAGTTCCATTTCCATTCTCCTGCCGGGAAGTAACGCACACGAGCAGTCGCAGTCAATTCGCCAGCCTTAGCGACGACGGTTCCGCCGTACTCTTTGTCTGCTCCGGCGATGACCAGTTTCTTTCCTTCGGCTTTTGCAACCGGCAGGTTTTCCTGTGGCTGAAGTTCGAAGTCAACCGTTTTGAGGAAGACGCCGTTTTTGTCGTAGGCCTTCAATTGGTAATCAATGGAACCGCTTCCGGTAATGCGTGCTTCAGCAGGGATCAAACGCAATGTTGCGATTTTGTTGTCTGTTGCTGTTTCAGCAGCCAAGGCAGGGATCGGATTAGAACCCGGTTTCTTTTCGGCATCGCTAACACAAATCAAGCGATCGCGAGTACAGAAAAAGACACTTCCGTTGGCAATTGCAGGAGAGCCATAAATTTCGTCATACCCATCTGCTTCTGAGGCAATGAGCTGAGTTTTAGAAAGCGTTTCGCATTTTTCACGAGATGGTTTGAGGATATGGATATTTCCATTAACCTCCATCACGTAAAGTTTTCCATCAGCCCAAATGGGCGAACCTTTTCCAACAGTACCGAGGCTGTGTTCCCACAATGTTTTTCCTGTGGGTGCATCATAAGCAAGCAGTTTACCGGAATCTGTAATTACATACAAAATTCCTTCATTAACCAGCAGCGATGCATAGCCTGCTTTGATGTCGTCAATACGCCAAACCGAACCCGTTTTTGTAATGTCGCCTGTTCCGCTGCCATCAATACATTAAATCCGTCCGAACTCTGAGTTATCGATATTGTCTTCACCATGAGAAATGAACACAAGCTTTCCATCAGTCACGGCAGAGGAATTTAATCCTCGTTTAGACATCTTAAAGCCCCAGATCGATTCGCCAGTTCGAGAATTGATCGCGTAAATTCCGCCATCTGAATTCCCGGCAATTAGCATCCGCTGTCCATTGATCACCGAAATAATCGGACAAGAATAATTGGTGTCGTAAGGTTTTCCACCAGGAGCAGAAACCCATTCGAGTTGCCCTGTTTTTTTGTTGAACGCATAGTAAGTTTGCTTGGGGGGCGGGACAGCAGTTTTGCCCCAATTCAATGTTAAGTAACTGACGATCACGCGATCTTCATCGATGATGGGAGTTTGTGTTCGTCCGCCGTAGCCGGAGATTTTTCCATATTCTTCAAAGAGTGAATATTCCCAGAGAACTTTTCCATCGGGATTGTAGCAACGGAAAATCCCGCTGACCGAATGGACGTAAACATTTCCGGTTTCAGTATCGCCCACCATGGATGCCCAACCAACGCGAGGTGCAGGGATATCTGTCTGGAAGACATTGAATTTGTCTGTCCAAAGCACTTTGCCGGTTTCTGCGTCCCAGCAAACAACCTGTTCCTGAGCATGAATCAACTGATCTGGATCAGCGACATCATGAT
>JAESQE010000283.1 GCA_016765335.1 Planctomycetaceae bacterium | reverse complement strand
AGGAAAAAAATGGAACGAAAACACAATTAACACTTGATCTCCAAGACAGTCGCTACGTCTCTCCCACTAAAGTAATTCTAGTGCGTTGCCTCGGTGTTTTAAGGGGAGTGTGACAGCTGCACTGTTTTGTTGATGGGAAGCGAACACGGCGCAAATCATTTCGACGGTTACTGCGCCTTCGTAGACACTACAAAGTGGTTGGCGGTTGTTTTGCATCGCATCGATTAGATCACGAGCCAGTCCGACATGATGCCCAATCGTTTGAGCCAAATCGTTGAGTGGCTCCGGTTTGCCGGCCCCTGCTGAGGTAATTGGAATCCAGGGCCGGGGCGTGGTGGTTGGTCGGAACGGATTGCCTGGGACCAAATAGGCCAGCGGGTTGGCATCGGTTTTGATATCGATAATCCCCTGACTACCAATAATTTGCAGACCAAATCCTGCATTCTGTGTGCCATCGTTGGCGATCGAATCGAAGTACGCAACCATCTCGCGCTGCATTTCGTAACGTGCATGAACTTCGTTGCCGGCAAGTAGACCTAACGCCTCGTTGCCTGGCTTGACGTCGGCTTTGGTGACGCGGCGTCCGTCTTGTCGTAACACCGCAGAACACGTCATCGGTTTCCCGCCAAAATAGTGAATCATATTAAGAACGTGTGATCCAAGCACCCACAAATCTTCTGCACCCCCTCTGCGATCTCCTTTGCCACGACCACGAATTTCAAGCACGTTGCCAAGCTCACCATCGGCGATTATTTTATCGATTGCTTGCAGAGTAGGATGATATCGATTGCGATGAGCGACTGCCAATTTGACGTTCTTTTTTTCGCAGGCAGCTATAATTTCGTCTGCTTCAGCTGGCGTTCTGCAAAAGGGCTTTTCGATATAAATCCCTTTCACGCCGGCTTGAATTGCTGCAATAATCATGTCGCGATGTTGATCCGGCTGCCTGGGGCAAATGGCAACGATATCTGGCGTGACTGTTTTGAGCATCTCGCGATAGTCAGCGAATCCGTTTGCCGTTTTTAATCGCGATTTTGCTTGCTCTAACCCCTTAGCATCTGCATCGGCTACCGAGACGATTTCTACATCAGGCAGATGCAACCACACGGTATCGATGCCATGCCCATAATTCCCTCGTCCGGTATGACCAATAATCGCAACTCGGCGCGTCTTGTTTTTATCAGCCGCGAGAGTCAACTGCGTGGTTGCCAATGCCAGAGAACTCGATGCCAAAAATGTTCTGCGATCCATCAGTAATACTCCGTAAAGAATTGTGTTGCCGTTACACGAATAGACAGGATGCTGCATTTTTCTGCGTTTCATCAATCAGTTTATGGATTGGTCAAATTCGGCGCCCAAACGCCCGGCTTGATGGGAGGGATGACTCCTGATTCCGGGAACGAGTCTGCAACGACTGATTGCAGCTTCTTAGAAAGCGATGCCACCTGATCTTTGTGTTTTGGGGAATCTGCTAAGTTGGTTTGCTCCAAGGGGTCAGCAATGTGATCGTAAAGTTCGCTGCCTTGTTTTCCATGATCCCATTCGGTGTATCGCCAATTGGGGGTGCGGATTGAGTAGCCGAATATTCGTTTTGGCCCGCGTCCCCGGGTGACTTCACACAAGGCCCAGCCACGTCCTTGCAATTCTGGCTTGGCTAAAATGGAGCTGAGATCTTGTCCTTGTAAATTCTCGGGAGCTTTGACACCACACAACGATGTCAACGTGGGATACAAATCGATCAGGCCCACGGGAGTGTTTGCGGTTTGGCCTTTGGCGGAATGCCCCGGAGCAGAGATAATCATCGGGACGCGGGCGGATTCTTCGAACAGGCTCATCTTTTGCCACAAGCCGTGTTCGCCCAGGTGATAACCATGATCGCTGGTGAAAACGACAATCGTATTTTCAGCCAGTCCCAGGTCTTTGAGTTTATCAAGAATTCGTCCGACCTGTGCGTCCATAAACGTGATGCTGGCGAAGTAGGCTTGAATGGCTTGTTGACGCAAGTCGTCGGTCAGCAAGTCGTGTTCTTTTTTGTGACTGCCCAACGCATGTTTCGGCAAATCTTTAATATCCTCAGCCACCCCCTGGATCAAAGGCATTTCGTCTTTGTTGTACTTACTGAAGTACGGCTTGGGTGCAACATAAGGGGTGTGCGGTCGGTAAAATCCAACCGCTAAAAAGAACGGTCGGCTTCGATCTTTCGCACAGCGTTCCAGAACCCATTCCGCATCACTGGCGAGCATGCCATCGGTATGAAGCAAGTCGCCTCGGGGGGATGCATACCAACTGAGTGTTCCGCCAAAGCTGTTTTTGCGAAGTGAAAAAATATCTGGTTCTTCCAGTAACCGATCACAACCTGCCGGATTCAATTCCAGTTCCCAGGAACCGGGATCATCGTGTCCGTTGGTGCCTACCGATTTAGGAACATTGTAATGATACATTTTTCCAATCCGGGCAGCGAAATAACCAGCCTGTCGAAACGCATGAGGCAAACTAAGTTGGCTCGGTATTGTTTGCCTGAAAATTTGTTGGTTCGATAAGATGCCGTTGCTGTTGGGGTACAGTCCGGTCAGCATCGAATTGCGACTGGGACCACACAGCGGATACTGACAATAAGCATTTTCAAAGCGAACCCCCTGGGCTGCCAGTCGATCAATGTTGGGCGATTGAACCTGAGAATGACCATAACAACCCAGCGATGTATTCAAGTCATCCGAAATAATAAACAACACATTCGGACGAGCATCTTTCGCCAGACAGCTTTTGGAATTCACCATGCCGACGGTTAAGCCAAATAGAAAGATCAACAAAAACGCAGTTCGAACAAATCGGGGATGCAGCATAACAGTATCCTCAAAGTTTATAGGTTGAGTAAATCAGTCGGTTGAGACTTTTTCATTTCGCATTAAGTGAACCAATCAAAAATTGGTTTTCCCCCTTACGAAGCGGAAGCAAGAGGGGATTTTCAACCTACTTATTATAATCAAACGTTCTTCAAGAAGCGAAGCAGCAATAGCAGATCCTGCTGTGAATTTTTGTAGGCTGGGTTAGTTTTTACGTAACCCAGCAATGCGATTTCCATCTTGAGAAAGATGCCAAAAAAGAAACGGCTGGGATATTAGGCGTTAGGTGATGGGCGTTAGGCGTTAGGAAATGAGGCAGCTGTGCAGCGAGGCAGGGTCTGCTGTGCGGACCAATTGCACAGGCAGGCCTGTTGTTTCGCTGTCATTAATTGATAAGCAATCTGTAACCCTCACCGCGTCATTCTCTTCGCGGCTTCGCAATGTGAGCATGGCACCCGGCTGGGTTTCGTAAAGAACCTCCTCAGTTGACGGTCTACGATTTGAAATCACCTTGGATTATAACCCTAAATCTATGACGCCTTCATTACTGCTTAGGATGTTCATGTCTCCCACAAGTAGAGTTAGGCCCAAAGCGTCTTCGGGGACCTCATAGATCAAGACGCCATTAAATGGCACAGCAGGATTCAGAGTTTTTAAAATAAAAAAAGATTTGTCCTCGGGAATATGAAAAATCGCAGTTTTATTCGTAAATCGTCTTGATTTTTCGTCGATTAAAATTGGTGCAGTCATGGTGAGCGGCGAGTTTGATTCATTTTCAACCTGAACTTCTACCCAAATGAATTTTCCTTTTGTTGTTTCAGTATCAATAAATTGATTGGTACTTTTCAATAATTTCCCTTTGTTTTTCACATCGACAACAGCCCATTTTACATTGCCTACATGAATAGGAGTGCCTTTAAATCCAACTGCAGTCGGCTCACGTTTACGGATAGCCCTGTAACGTGCAGCTACCACTTGACGACGAACTTTAATTTTTGCAGCCATTTCTTGCTGGCGAGTTTTCTCTTCAAGGTGCTTTGCAGCCATAGCAATATCATAGATTTTGAGTAACTGTTTTTTTTCGACTTCAGATGTTGTGTAGAACTGGTTGTGGCCACCACCATAGAAGGAATACATCGGCACGATGTCTTTTGTATTTACACTACGAGGTGCGTTAGTCTTCTTAAAAGTATGAGGAAAGACATACGCTTTCATTGTGTGTATTTTTCGACCAGCGTTCTTATGTAGCAACATTTCTGGCTCAAATGCAGTCATCATTTGCAGATGAGTTTCGTCTTTTCCAGAGAAGAGGATTCGATAAAGCCGAACAGTTCCCGGCACTTGTTTCTCATAGACATAAGCATCAAATGGTACAATTTGTGCTTTACGCTTCAATGATTTTTGCAGGTAGTCCACTTCAGTCTTGCTGGTTGTGTATCGGTGAGAACCATCCTTGAGAGATAAGCGATACAGCCGAACCGTCTCCGGTTGCTTTGTTGAATGGACATAGAATTTGATGTTCTCGTATTTCATCTGCCCGTAAGCAGGAGCAAAGGCA
Source organism: Planctomycetaceae bacterium (assembly GCA_016765335.1). Taxonomy (GTDB): domain Bacteria; phylum Planctomycetota; class Planctomycetia; order Planctomycetales; family Planctomycetaceae; genus Rubinisphaera. Next base: position 543 of record JAESQE010000283.1, on the reverse strand, counting down.
AATAGTAAAAGAAGGGTTGTGACCATAGCTCGGAACATTGCAAAACCTCTTTTCTACCGGTGGATTCAATTTTGAAACGCAATTATTTTGGGTTTGAAAAAGAGTGACATTCGTGGGATGGTTTGTTTTGTTCGAAACAGATCATCAATTCTTCAAGAGAATGTCACACAAGCATCTTACCATTGAGGATCGAGAAGTTATAGCGGAAATGAAATTCGCAGGACACAAAAAAAGAAAAGGGAGTCAGGGTCGCCAAGGCATCTAGCCCCGGAGGATGGATACTTCTGGGGCCAGAACCATTTGCTGTCAGGTCAGTCTATTTTGCATGGGGTGGCTGTGGTTTGCTCAGGGTTTATTTTGCGCCCCGGGCGCGTGTTGAGTGGAAGGTTTGAGGATTAGAATTTGGGTTGGCTGGATATTGAGAGGGCCTGAGTTGATTGAATTCCAGGGGTTTTTGAATACCGTTTGGGTATAAAAACAGTTTAAAAATCCCTTCTGGCTCCCCCTTCGTAAGGGGGAGAACCAATTCGTAGAGGTTGTCTT
>JAESQE010000282.1 GCA_016765335.1 Planctomycetaceae bacterium | reverse complement strand
GATGTCGGCAAAGGCTGTGCAGATGCCATGAAGGGCTTGGGTTCGCGTGTGATCATCACCGAGATTGACCCCATTTGTGCTTTGCAAGCTGCGATGGAAGGCTTTCAAGTTTTGACAATGGAAGAAGCCGCTGCGATGGGCGATATTTTCGTCACAACCACCGGCTGCTGCGATGTCATCCGAGGCGAACACCTGGATGTCATGAAGCACGAAGCGATTGTCTGTAACATCGGGCACTTCGATTCAGAAATTCAAATTGCTTACTTGAATGATCGGGAAGACATCAAGAAGGAAGTCATCAAAACCGACGCCCAGGAAGGCGGACCGGTTCATCGTTACGAATACCCCAATGGCAAAGCTCTGCTCATATTGGCAGAAGGTCGCCTGGTGAATTTGGGCTGTGCAACAGGGCATCCATCCTTTGTGATGTCTAACAGTTTCACCAATCAGGTTCTGGGACAATTGGCACTGTGGCAAGAAACCGATAAATACGAAATCGGCGTGCACGTGCTTCCTAAAGAACTCGACGAAGAAGTCGCAAGACTTCACTTGGATAAACTGGGAGTCAAACTGACAACACTGACCCAGGAACAGGCCGATTACCTGAACCTGCCAGTCAACGGCCCATTCAAGCCAGATTACTACCGCTATTAATTAAACCAACAGGCAAGCAATTGTTTCGCCTGTTGATTGTTGAAGATAAAAAAGACCTCAGGAGTCAAGCTCTTGAGGTCTTTTTGCATTGTAAGCAACGTAGAGAAAAATCAGTTCGAACCACAAGGCCTCGAAGACACCAAGAAAATGAGCCACAGAGTGGAGTTCCCCACGGATAGTGGGCGCGGGGTTTGGGTTAGAGGGTTTGTTCAAACTGGACTGGGATTTTGCAGCCCAGGGCTGAGTGTTTTCTGATCCGATTGTCGAACATGCCCAATGTTTGCAAGATGCCACAGGAGACTTCTCATACGCATTCGCATATTTGTTTGCGAGTTGAACATCCCTTAAGTCCTTGTCAGTACAAGGCCACGAGTGATCGCTTCTCGCAAGTATTAATTGAGTTTGGTATAAGTGCCGATCAGCACCGTGTGGAAGAAACTCTTAGCGGAGTTCCTGAAAGCATTGGCGGATCATGTAAATGACCAACAGCGAACTGATTAAGAACATGACATCCATAACCATACTGAATCTCGCAAACGGAATTCCAACTGCCATATCAAGAACTGACAGAAATCCTACCAAGCCAGTAGCGATTCCTGATGCGGTCAGTAAGCGGCGAATTCCTGCAGTCATAACGATTCCTTGATACGCAATCACGTATTTGTGTACGCGTTGAATGTTGTCTAAACCCTTGTTGCCAATAATACATATCTTGATCAATTGCGAGGCTTTGGGCAAGTATAGCCCCGAATTCCCATCCAGTGCCAGTGCTTTTCCCTACTGAATCGGCTGGTTTCGTCTGAAAAATCCGCTCGAAGCCGGATATTCTATATAATATGCAGCTCAAATCACTCCGTGAAGCGGGCCGCCAGGTGCAGNCAACGCATCTACACTGCGAGTCACTTCCGGGTCTTCGATCAAAGGCGGAGCATGATGCGGTTTGATGCGAGTATCTAAAACCAGTGAACCAGTGCACCCCCAATGCTTCTGCTTGATTGAAGCTGCGATGCCGTAAATATCTGCTGCCGGGTTGCTTCGCGTGAAACTGACCCACAGAAAGTTGTTCAATTTTTCAGCTGCAAAGTTCGCATCGTCAGCCACGACGATCAACGGAAACTGATTCACCGGATGAGAATCGGGAAGTTCTGTCAGACATTTCAAACCTCGTTCAGCTTCGTCCGGTTCAAACTTCAAACCAGAAACAACCAAAACGCCCGGCATGATCAAACGAGCCTGATCGATCTCCGTTGGCAAGTTGAGGTCTCCCGGAATCTCTTTGGGTAACTTTCTACGAACCGGGCCCGCAGCTGCGATGACCAATTTAGAACCTGCATTGAATCCCGACCCCGAATAATCGAGCGTATCGATGGTGGTTTGCGTTTGAAAATGCAAGTCGCGTTTCCAATCAACACGTTCGAGCATATGTTGAAAGAAACGTGGGATCTCGTGACAGTTAAGCGATGGCTCATCTTCCTTGGCTGCAATCCACAAATACTTCGCCAACGAAAGTTGTCCTTGTCCCAGAATTGCATTCGCGGTAGTGAGCAGTTCTTGCGGAGTTCTTTCTTTTGCGTAAGGCACATAACGCTCGCTACCAATGGCAAGTAAAAGCGGATGAACTCCAGCTGCATCGACCGCATGAATTTCGTGCACGCCCGGCAAAACCGTCGGGATAATAGGCCCGGTAATTTCGTGAATGATATTGCCAAACGCGGTATCTTCCTGAGGCGGTCGCCCCACAACCGTGAAAGGCCAAATCGCACCGGGGCGATGATAAACTGCATCGACTTTCAGCACCGGGAAATCATGAGCCAAACTGTAATACCCCAAATGATCTCCAAACGGTCCTTCAGGAAGTAAACGATCAGGATCAACGGTTCCTGAAATGCAGAAATCTGCCTCCGCATAAATTGCAGGGCCACCTGCTTGCGGAATCATCGGAATGCGATGCCCTGCCAACGCGCCAGCAAACATCAATTCCGACATGCCTTCGGGAAGCGGCATCACAGCTGCGAGTGTCATCGCAGGATCTCCACCCACAAAAATATTGACGCGAAACGGCTCATTCTTTGCAATCGCTGCCCCGTGATGCACACCAATGCTTCGATGCAATTGATAATGCAAGCCAATTTCCTGATTCAACTTGTAATCGTTGCCCGCTAATTGAATGCGATACATTCCCAGGTTCGATTTCATCAGCCCGGGCTTGCAAGGATCTTCCGAATAAACCTGAGGCAGCGTAATAAATGATCCGCCATCATCAGGCCAGGAAACCAACTGGGGGAGTTTTTCGATGCTTGTGCGATGCGCCAAAATTGGCCCCTTGCGCACTTTGCGAGGCAGCATATTCTTAGCCGTGGGCAGCGACCGCAAAGACTTCAGCGGATGTTTGAATCCTTGCTGCGGATCAATCTTCAAAGCGACTAATTGGCGAACCGCTTCGAGTGTATCGCGAAACAAATACCGAGTCCGCTCGATGGTGCCAAACAGATTGCTGACCATCGGAAAATCGCAGCCCGAAACACGACGAAACAGTATCGCTGGGCCACCGGCCTGATAAACACGCCGCTGAATTTCAGCCGCCTGCAAATTCGCATCAATCGGCTGCTCAATTTCCAGCAACTGCCCCGAACGCCGCAAATCATCAATCGCTCGCTGAAGAGTTCGCCCGTTCATAGATTCTCAAATCCGTCATCATGGTCGTCATTGCGGGTTGAGTCGTTCTGGTTGTTGTTATCCCAATCATCAGAATACTCGTTCTTGTTTTGATTGCCAGTTTGAGTAGGGGATTTTCCAATCAATCCCGAAGCTGCTCCCCCGGCAATAAACATGGCAAACAGTAGCGAACCTCCCGCTCCGAGCAGTATGACAGATCCGACTAAAAAGAAAATCAATCCAAATCCCAATATGGAATAACTGGCCCAGGTGACGCCCGGTTCCAGCACCGCTTCTGTCACATTTTCAGGATCGTAATAGATATCAACCTGCTTTCCAATCGGATATTCCCGAACGGTTTTATGTGCGTAGCTGGAATTACTGGACCCCCAATCGCCATCGTAACGAATATTGCCCTGTTGATAATCTTGCCCATCGACCTGATAACTGTATTCAATTTGGGGCCGGTAGGATGTATCGCCATCGTTATCTCTATTGCTGACAACTTCAGACGAGAGAACAGAACCATTCGTGCTGGGCCAGTCCTGACTGGCTTTTGCCATTTGCAAAACTGGCCAACCCCAAAACCACATAAAGCAACCGCCCACAACTGCGAAAATGGTTCCCATGAAAAGGGCACCAATAATTCCGCAACCGGCTGCTCCTCGACGATGAGAATACCCAGGTTTTCCGAGTTCCGAAAGATGATCCATTCTCATCATAATCACAGTCCTTATCGAATCGTTCAAAGTCAGAAAAGAAATTATTTAACACGAAGACACAAAGGGCACTAAGAAAGGATCAAGAAGAACACGAATCGCAAAAGCTGGCTTGTTTTAATCGACGCATCTCGGTTCAGTCACCAAACATATTTCCCAGGCCACCCAGAATCGAACCTTCGCCTTTATTACTTCCTCCAGCAGATGGGGCGTGTTGAAGCACGCGATCTGCTAATCGAGAAAACGGAAGAGATTGAAGTAGCACTGTCCCGTGCCCCGAAAGACTCGCCAGAAACAGACCTTCACCCCCAAAGAACATCGACTTCAAATTGCCAGCTCGTTGAATGTCGTAGGTAATTCCTTCGGTGAACGCGACCAGGCAACCGGTATCGACTCGTAACGTTTCGCCTTGCAGTTTTTTCTTGATGATTGTCCCGCCGGCATGTACAAAAGCTTTGCCATCACCAGTCAGTTTTTGCAGAATAAATCCTTCTCCACCAAAGAAACCCGCTCCCAGACGTTTCTGAAAAGCGATGCTTATTTTTGTCCCATGAGCCGCGCACAAAAACGCATCTTTCTGACAGACAATCGAACCACCAATCTTTGCCAAGTCCAAAGCGACAATTTTACCCGGATAAGGCGAAGCAAAGGCCACCCGTTTTTTCCCTTGACCACGATTGGTAAAGTGGGTCATAAAAATCGATTCGCCAGTCAACACACGTGTCCCGACACTGACCATCTTAGAGAAAAAACCTTGATTTACCTGAGAGCCATCCCCCATTTTGGCTTCGAATTCGATGTCTTCTTCCATGTAGTTCATTGCGCCCGCTTCTGCGACGACGGTCTCCCCAGGATCAAGCTCGATCTCGACAATCTGCATATCATCGCCAAAAATCTCGTAATCAATTTCATGAGACTGCATTTATAATTCTCCGGATACTAATTCTGGGACATTTGTAATTCATATCGCGACTACGTAATCGGTAAGTTTAGTAAACAATTTTCTTCTTCGCATTCCACCAAATTTACTGGACTGGCAATCAGAAACTTCAACCACAGAGACGCAGAGGACACCAAGAAGACTTAAAAGGAAAATCAGAAGCTTCATTAAATTCCCATTTACTTTGTTGAGTTGCTTTGATCCAAAGAGATCTTTTTGAAGTCAGATTGAAATTAAACGTCAATTCACAACCCCCTCTAATCTCCCCCTTCGCAAGGGGGAGAACCAGTTTTTTGCGATCCTCTTAATTAACCCTGTGTTCTCCGTGCCTCAGTGGTTCATTTACTACTCGCCCTAAGCTAGTTCACCAAACTGGCTTGTCCGGTGGAACCTGGGACATCGATCAATTCAATTTTGACCGAACGGTTCTGACTTTGCGATGAAATCGAAATACGGTGTTTTCCTTTTGGAAGATCCAATTCCACCTTTAATGCAACCGGTGTTTCCTTACCATCAACCCACATAATTAATGGTTCAGGATTTTCAAATTTTAATCCGATTTTTCCTGCGTTAATGACCTCAATTTCAAACCGCATGAAATGGACTGGTACGCCCGCTGTGTTTCTCAAAAAGACTCTAGGGCTTAATACAAACTCGCCAGTCACGTGGCTATACGCTTTTCCCCAAGGGAGTAGCGGATCGTCACCGGTTGCATGTTTCATCCCATGATGCCTGACCGCATCGTTAATCGCTGCATTGTTTCCACCGGGCACCATTACCTGCCAGGTTCTTACATAACGTTGCTTGGAGACGACAAGTTCACCAGTTTTTCCCAAAGAAGCCAAAAATCTGACCAAATCAATCAATTCATCGCGTCGCAATTTGACAGTTAAGTCTGCAACCATCAGCGAAACAGGCGAGTTTTTGATGAATTCGACATCATCCATAGAAATCGTTTCGACTTTACCTTCTGCATCACGCAGAGTAATTTCTTCCTGGTTTTGAAGCAGCGGAACCCCTGATTTCACAAGACCATCGACAGTCACCACCTGAACCGTGTGATACCCTTCTTTGATTTTCTTGCTGGGCAATAACAACGAATCAATCAGATAATCGATCGGTGCACTGGCTCCGATACTACTTAAATCGGGGCCGACTTTGCCGCCTGCTCCACCAATCGCATGACACTTCAAGCACAACAGGTTTTCGCGTCTGTAAATTGCTTCCCCGCGTGCAGTGCTGCCCAACTTGACGATATCTGCCACAAGAGTTTTTATTTCTTCCGGACTCATCTCTTTTTTTACAGGGTCAAGTTTGCCTGCTTTCTGGAAAGCTGCGATCAATCCCGGATTCTTCTGAGGCAGGCTCATGGAACGCCTCACGCCCGCGGTTGCTACTTCTGCTGAAAGTGATGCTTTTTGCAGAACCTTAGCCAGAATATTCGGGCCTTGTTTGCGAGCCAAGAACGGATTCAAAACCGCATCAACATTCAAACCGGCTGGAGCCTCTTGCAATAAAGCAACAGCTGACCGAGTCGCCAAAGGCAAGTTCATATCAATCAACGCATGAATGGCAGTGATGCGTAATCCAGGAATTCGTTTTCCATTAGCAATCGCCAACAGATAATCCTGATTCTCTTTGCCACCCAACTGGGCCAGCGAACGTAACGTTTCAGCTCGAAGATTCCCGGGCTGTTTGTCATCTGCTGCCAACTGCTTGAGTGCTTTGACTGCCGATTGAACTTTCCACAAACCAGCCAGTTTGATCGAAACCATACGAGTGCCCACAGAATCGGATTTCAACAATTCGTTGACCTGCTCGACGGAAACAGTTGGTTTAATTCGTCGCTTTTGAGCCGTAGCTGCTAACGAATTGAGTAACGTTTCAGTTTCGGCAGTTGAAATCTTTCCGTTTAATGCTCTTTTCCACAACAGATCCAAATGCTTCGGTTCCCCCCGGGCTGCCACAAATGCCAAGACAGCGGGAGTTTGCCCTGCGGTGAATTTCCCTTGTTGCCAAAGTTCAAGCACGGGTGCCACAGCTGCGGATGATTGAATTGCCTGGGCGGCATACAGCAACACCTCGGGTCGAGACGAAAGCCATTGAGGATTCTTAACTACTTCAGGCAGCCAGACAGATTCGGCTTCTCGGAATGTTTGCCACAAAGAGAAATCAAGAAAACGATCATTCTCTGGAGACTCAGCATGGGCAGCCAAACGAATTGCTACCGGCCCGCCCAGCTTTCGAAGTGCATGTAACGCTTCGAGTCGTACTTGCGGATGTTCATCTTGAATGGCGTTTTCCAACGATGCCAGAGCATATTCTTTGTCAAGAAAATCTTTCAGAATCCGGACCGCAGCTGCCCGACAGCGATGATCTTCACTCGACAAGGCCGCTTTAAGGATCGCATCATCAGTCTGTTTCCAGCGTTGTAATACCCACAATGTTTCTAAAAGGTCGTGAGGTGTATTGAGCTTTTTCTTTTCTCGATTCTGATACCATTTCTTTGTCGCTGAAATTACTTTTTTCTGATCTCGCGATGTCAACTCTGCACGAGCCGCATCGATCCACCATTTGGCTTTGTCCGTTGTTCCAGAATCAGCCAATGTGTCGAGTAACTCTGCAATGTTATAATCAGCGGGTCGTTTTTTCTTATCCACTTTCAGATTTTTCGGAGCAATACGCCAGATACGACCATGTTCGTGGTCTCGGCGATCATCACGGAAATCGACTTCTCCATGTTGAATGATCGGGTTGTACCAATCAGCGATATAGATCGCGCCATCTGGTCCCATCAAAGTATCAATCGGACGAAACGAAACATAATTCGAACTTAGTAAGTGATCTTTCTGAACTGCAACGTAACCGCTGCCCGATTCAGCCAGCTCAAAACTGTTGATACGATTCCCTCGGAAATCGTTTGCCAGATATCTTCCGGATTGTGTTCTACCCAGCCGTCATGGGGGAAAATCTGGGGGAATTCGGACTGACCAACACTGATGGGAACACCATTCTGATCGAACACCATTGCCCGACTACTGGTTGTGCCCTGATCAATCGCCAGG
>JAESQE010000281.1 GCA_016765335.1 Planctomycetaceae bacterium | reverse complement strand
GATCCGCAAGCCGAACTGGAACCGTTTGTTTCGATCATCGCAAAAAACGGACCGGTCATTATTGAAGCAGGCGTAAAAATCCAATCATTCACGCGACTCGAAGGCCCCTGCTTCATCGGAAAAGATACACAACTGTTTCGAGCCAACATACGCGAAGAAACATCGATCGGTCCGGTTTGCAGAGTCGGCGGAGAAATTGAAGGCAGCATTATTCATGGTTACGCCAACAAGTATCACGACGGTTTTTTGGGACACAGTTACGTTTGCCCTTGGGTCAATCTGGGAGCACAGACAACCAACAGCGATCTCAAAAACGATTACTCAAACGTCAAAGTTCCGATTGGCCTGGAGTATCTTAACACCAAAGACAAAAAGATTGGCTGCTTCATAGGCGACCACGCCAAAACAGCCATCGGCACCTTATTCAACACAGGCACCAACGTAGGCGTGATGGCGATGGTGCTTCCCGCTGGAAAACTCTGCCCCAAACATATCCCCAGCTTCAGCCGCTTATGGCACGGCGAACTCGATACCCAATGCAACTTCGAAGCAGCCTGCCAAACCGCAACAACAGCCATGCAAAGACGCAACCAAAACTTCACCAAAACACACCAAAAACTATTCAAAGAAATCCAGACCCAAACCAAGCCAGAAAGAGACCAAGCCTGCAAATAAAAAAAGGCGAGCCGTGCCTGTTATGGCACTCGTTTCTTTCGCACGCCGGCAACATCGCAATTTCTTACTCAGCAAAGCCTGTCGAATAAAAACGCCGTTCGATGGCTTCGATGTTGGGGATGGTTCGCTTGGCCCATTGCAGGCGCAATTCGTCTTTTTCTGATTCGCTTAAGTGCCAGTCCATATCGCTGTTGTGAAGTTGCCGGACTAATTCACTCAAGCACAAGGCAGCACATACCGAAAGATTAAAGCTTTCCGTAAAACCGTACATGGGCACCGTAATGCATTCATCGGCTAATTCTAACGCTGGTGCAGAAATCCCTTTTTTCTCGGAACCAAAAAGAAGTGCAATCGGGGTATCAATGGATAAGTCATACAGGCTTTTCTGCGTCTCGTGCGGAGTCGCTGCCACAATGCAGTAACCCTGCGACTTCAAAGTCGACAAACAGATGACGGTCGGATCTTCATCGATGTTAACCTGGTTTTCTGCACTGGCTTGCTCGGTGTTCCAGATTTGCGTTGTTAACCATTTGTGCGAACCGAGGGAAATCTGTTTGTCGACTTTCGAATCGCAATCTCGCTCAACCATATGCACATTCTGCACGCCGAAGCAGTCGCAACTGCGCAAGACCGCAGAAGTATTGTGCGGCTTAGTCAAATTCTCCAGCACAACGCATAAGTGTCGCGTGCGGTGTTCCAAAACCGATTCAAATCGTTCTTGCCTCTGGGGTGTCAAAAACCCTTGTAGATACGGCAAAAAACCAGCCAAATTGTTAACCATTGCAGCCTCACTCACTGGGTGTCTGTTTTTGAAATCGTTCTCCCTCTTGGGAAGGGGGAGTTAGAGGGGGTTTTTAAACTGTTTTTTATAACAAAACTGTCATTAAGGAAGCTCTAAATTCCAAGGGAGCACAGACATTCTGTGTCTGTGTTGTTTGAGCCGGACTTTGTTCCAGGCAGACAAGAATGTCTACCCTCCGCTCGCAATGTCTTTTGAATTATTAGAGCTTCCTTAATAATTTGCTCGAACCGATTCACTATTGTCGTGTCTGTTTTTACAGTGAAAAGACCATCAGAAGGCTACGAATAATACGAAACAGCGGAAAGATCGGATTTCATACTGGAATTTGGATCAATATCCTATTGTAACAGACTTGAATCTGAACGAACTGTTGAGTAATGTTAGGCCCTGATGCCAAGCGACTCAAACGAGTTTTCCTGGCAAATTGTGTGGTGCCCATAGCTCAGCTGGTTAGAGCGCCGGATTGTGATTCCGGAGGCCGCGGGTTCGAGTCCCGTTGGGCACCCTTTTGTTCACTGCTAAATACCTCAAAAGCCGGTATTTGCAGGGGATACGAACTTTACTTGTTCACTGCTTTCTGCACACCGCGACACACTTCTGGCGGTTTCTGCACACTTATTGCACACGTTTCGACCTCCATCATCCTATTGAGAGTGTCGTCAGTCAGAGTGTAATAATGCTCACTCATCACTTTGATGCTATTCCCAATCACAGAACAAACCGCCTGGGCATCAATTCCCGATTGAATCAGCTCAGTTTGTCTTGTGGCCCTGAGATTTTGAAATAGCTTATACCACGGCTTGAAACCGGCCCGTTCGATAATTCTTGTGAATTGCGTTCGCACAACGACTCTTTACGATNCCGCNGGNCNGAACACTGCAATGGTCGANCCCAAAGGAAATCATTTTACCTTTGTTTACGACACCAATGGCAATCGGACGCAGCAAATCAATGCACTGAATCAGCGAACCACTTATGCATATAACGCAGTGGGATCAGAAGTACTGCTGATTGATAATCAGTTGGAACCAAGAAACTCTGGAATTCAATTTTAGAAGTTATCCAGAATTAACATTGATTAAAACAAACTCAAATCATACGATAATAAACACGGAGATAAACAAATGGGAACTGTAAAAAAACGTATCCGTTATGAATACGATGCCTTGGGCAATCGCTCTGCCATGGTGGATCCCGAGGGCGGTCGCTTTACTTACCATTACGATGCAGCCAGCCAGATGACTGCCATTCAAAACCCGCAAAGCGAGCGAACCTCCTACACCTACAATGCCAACGGGCAGCAGGCGACGCAGAAACTGGCCAGCGGAATTCGAACATCGTTCAGCTACGATGCCAACGGGCAAACAACTTCACTCACTCACTTTAAGAGTGATAACACGATCATTTCAAAACTGGAATATCAGTACAATTCCCTGGGGAATCAAACCTCAGTTGCTGAACTCGATGGCTCTCGCACGAGTTGGACTTACGATCAAATCAGTCAACTCACCGGCGAACATCGCACCGGGACCAGCCCGTATCAGAATTCTTTCTCCTACGATTCCACCGGCAACCGCACCCTTAAAAATGAAGATGGGGCTAGAACAACGTACTCCTACGATGTCGCCAACCAACTACAAACCAGTCTCGATGCCAGCGGCACCACCGCATACAGTTATGACAACAATGGCAACCAGCAACTGGTTGTCACTCCTGCTGGAGGCCGAACAACAACTCTGTGGGATGCTGAAAACAAAACGACATCCGTGCAACTTCCGGCTGGCATTCGCAACACCATGTCCTACGAACCGGATGGTCTGCGAATTCAACTAGAAGAATCAACCGGCACTAAAAAGTTCATCTGGGACGATCAGAATTACCTGGCAGAAGCAGACGCCAATAACAACATCCAGGTAACTTACACCAACGCAATCGCTTCCTATGGAAAACTGATCTCAAAGAGACAAAGCATCGCCACCAGTTACTACCTATTCGATAAACTCGGCTCCACCAGATCACTCACTGATGCAAACGAAGCAATTACAGACACCTACCTCTACGACGCCTGGGGCAATCTCATCAATTCCACCGGCAGCATCGAAAACCCATTCCAATGGACCGGCAACGTCGGATACTACTTCGACAAAGAATCAGGCAACTTCTACATCCGTGCACGGACCTACAAACCGACAATCGGCCGATGGTTGAGCAGCGATCCACTAGGATTTGTGGATGGATTGAATTTGCACATGGCATATTTTATACCGAATGGTATTGATCCAAGTGGAATGATTGGAGGGTGGGGTTCGAGTGGAATACCATACTACTCACGTGCCCTTAAACTTAAGGCTTGTGTCCTGCAGGTTTGCTGTAAGCCAGTGGCGGTTTTGAGCAGGGGGCATTGCGTTGTTAGATTTATAGATGATGGCATAATTGAGGGGTGCCGAGGTGGTCCATCGGCAGCGAGTCCACCCGCCGAGGAAAAGAATAATGGTAAACCAAACCACTGCAAAGGTTGCTGTGGCAAATGGGGAACAATTGTTACTGCGTGTGGAAAAGGCGATGGCAGTAGTGATGATCCTGCTGATAAAGGACTTGCTGACGACCTCGATCAAGCAGATAAGTTTTCTAAGACATGCACTACAATTAAGGTTTCATCTGCCCGCTGTCGTTCAATAAAAAAATGTGTCTACAATGAAATGAAACGAATTGAGGGGGAGTGCTATCGATATGGACCTGCAGGTTCCAATAGCAACTCTACATGGAGAACTGCCCTTGCCAATTGCTTGGGAGCCACACCGCTTCCGAATCCACCTGGACTACAACCTGGAGCTGGAACCTTGAGCGATAATGATATTACAAAATGTAAATAGCAGTGTGCTATAAACGGTTGTTTTTCGGAAGGAGAAAAATGAAAAATAAACTTGGTTGTTGCCTATTTCTTTTGATTGGTGGGTTAGCATATTTACCCTTTGCTTTCCCACCAAGTTCATGGCAGTCCAGTGGGTATCGCGTAAGTCGCTGCTTTGATCTGAATTTTCGTATTTCAAAAAAAGTTTCAACATCAAGGATCAGTAATGCTATTCTTACAAAGTTTCCAATCGGAACTCCCCAATCAGATGTCGAATTGTTTTTGGAAAATAAGATTCATTTTTTTAAACAATCCTCACGCAATTTCATAAGGCATGGGAAGTCTTCTCACTACCCAGGCGAGCACTACATACAATGTTCTTTTTCGGGAGGAGGTATGTTTGAGCTCGTATTTCGCGAGTATTCAGTTTTCTTTATATTCGATAATACGTCAAACCAACTTACCAAAGTAGATGTTAAATATGGGCTAACTGGATTTTAACCAGCCCCAGTGGCGTAGCGTGGGTAAAGCATTTGTAGGTTGGTGATAGCGAAGCGTATCCCAACAAAACGGGCAACAAGGCTCTATGGGCTGCGTCTGGTAATAAATTCATATTTCATTTTTGTTCAAGGCGAACCTCTCTATGGGAACTGTAAAAAAACGTATCCGTTATGAATACGATGCCTTGGGCAATCGCTCTGCCATGGTGGATCTGGCATGCTCCCCAAAAGTTGATCCATGTGTTATGAGAGTCTAACCGATTTGAAATATCAAAGGAGACTCGAAAATGGTGAAGAAACGAAAACGGCAC
>JAESQE010000280.1 GCA_016765335.1 Planctomycetaceae bacterium | reverse complement strand
GCTCTGGGATTCAATTTTCAGAGGTTCCCATTAGCTGAAAGCCAAAGAAAAATGCTCACCAAAATGGTGAGCATATAAAAAGAAATCGCCGCAACGATGCCCATCGTTGCGACGATTCCCGACCCTGAAAGAATCAACCTGAGAGATGATCCATCAGTAAGTTACTTCGTTTCAACAAGTTACTTCGTTTCAACTCCGAGGAGTTGTTCCTCTTCTTCTTGGATGATGATCCGAGGAGTCACCATCAACATCAGACTTTCTGTTTCCCGACCAACACCGGAGTTCTTAAACAACCGACTGAGGTAGGGGATTTTGTTAAGAATTGGGACACCAGCCATGTTACGGCCTTCACGCAGTCGCTTGACGCCACCGAGCAGAACCGTACCACCATCTGGAACACTGACAACAGTTTGAACAAAGACTTGTTCTTGAATTGGTTGCTGAACAGTAATCGACTGACCGCTACCACCACCGCCACGTTGGCCTTGCTGACCGCCACGTTGACCACCACCTTGACCACCTTGTTGACCACCACCTTGGCCTCCGCCAAATCCGCCGATGCCTCCAAAGCCTTGCTGGCCACCACCACCTTGCTGGCCACCACCACCACCTTGACCAAAGCCACCACCCTGCTGACCACCTTGCTGACCACCTTGCTGGCCACCGCTTCCGCCAGATACCGTAAAGGTTTGAACGTCGGTGATGTTCGTAAAGGTTGGTAGAACAGATAGCCGGACATATCGACGATCAGCTGAAATCACAGCTTGAACCCGTAAGTTCACTCCTTCGTTGATGAAGGAAATCTGTGGTGTGAATCCAACATTGAACGCTGAGACAGACGGTGTCACACTCAGAACGAATGGTCTGGAAACCTGATCTGCTACCGTTGCAATCTGCCCGTTGAACAGCGTCACTTTCGGAGCAAACAAGATATTAGACCGTTCATCTGCCTGAGCAGCTTGAACAAAGAAGAAGGCTTCGATATCAGACAAGACTGCAAATCCAACTTGGATACCAACTTCTGGGTTGAAGTTACCGAAGTCAGGTACACCAACTTGGAACGACCCTTGGCGGAATGGAATATCCAGATCCTGACTGAATCGGTTGGGTGAATTCAATCCGACGATTGTACCACCACTTTGGTAATTATCTCGGTTCACTAAGTTCAACAATGGGCCAGGATTAAACAAACTCTGGGAAGCTCCCTGCTGCCCCTGCTGTCCCTGTTGGCCTTGTTGACCTTGTTGACCTTGTTGGCCACCTCGTTGACCACCCTGTTGACCACCCTGTTGACCACCTTGCTGACCTTGTTGTCCACCACCACCGAAGATGTCTCTTGTACCAAACGGTGGCAGAGGATTTCCGTTGATGTCAGAACTAGGACCACCAACGTTGTCCTGGATATTAAAGTCGAAGTCGATACCAATTCGTTCGAAGAATCGATCAGAAACCGTAATGAATCGTACTTCAATGGTTACCTGCAAATCTTGCAGACGACGTAACTGTTCAAGCAAATCTCCAATTTCATCATGTACTTGTTGAGTTTGGCGAATGACCAGTGATAAAGTCGAATTGTTTTCTCGAATCACACCAGCACCACCCAGATCTTCCCAGGCTTCTGGTCGAACGACACTGGTAATCATTTCCGTCAGAGCAGTGAAATCAGCAGACTGCTGACGTTCTCTTGCAGCTGGTGAAGCAGGATCATTCAATGGATTGCCAGCAGCCATTGCCAGCGGATCACTAATCTGAGAGAACGAATTTCCGTAAGGCATGCTCATCTGGCTGCCTCCCATCAGCGGAGACCCACCCAGGAGTCCGTTGCCGTTTGCTCCAAACTGCCCAGCCATCACAGGCAAGGGAACAACCAGATCTGCAACACTGTAGACAGCATTAACCATCTCACCTTGCAATCGAAGGGAACTGGTTATCTTCAATACGTCGTCATCAACATTGTAATCCAGTCCATAAGGTTCTAGTAACAACTTGAGTGCACTTTTGAGTTTGATCCCATCGATGTGCATTGTTACGGGTGTGTTACTGGTTGCACCGGAATCTTCCAGTCCAACTTCATCAATCCAGACATTCACATCTGTCAGAGCTGCGATTTGTTGGAAGACTTCTGAAAGAGGTTCGTTATCGAAGTGCAAAGAGATCGGCTGAGAAAGACTGTTGATAATTTCAAGTTCTTCAGTCGATCGCTGCCTGTTACTCGCACTACCAAATTGCTTACGCCTTTGAGTCAATGCCTTCCAGTCTTTTGCATCCGGATAGGAAATCGAATCGTTGACAACCGGGTTAATCATTCCTTCATCTACAGCGAACAGCGTATTGATGAAACTTTCTTCCTGACCAGCTTCGATGGCTTCATGTCGGAATGCTCGTCCAGCGAACTTCGCCTTCCAGAGCATTAGCTCAACAACCGGTTCGCCTTGAGCAAGCTCTTTCGCTTTTTTGGCGAGAACTTCCGCTTCTGCGAATCGATTTTCCTTCATCAGGCGATTGAAATCTTCTGTCAATTCCGCAAGATCTTGCTCGATACGAATCTTGAGCTTGCGCTCCTGTTCAATTTGACTACGTACTTCTTCATTGCGATTTTGCAAGGCAATGATTGGTTCTCTTTGAACTTTGAATTTTTCAATCGAAGCTCGTGAGCGTCGTAACTGCGATGTCAGTGCATCGGTTGCTTCTGTGGTCAAATCGGATTCTGCCAAAGTGGTCATCGCAGAGTCAATCAACTGCAATGCTTTGAGAGTTTCTTTTTCACGCAAACGCTCTGCCTGATAAATCGCATTGAATGTTTCGCTTCTTAAACGATCGTACTCAATCGATTGCTGCTGACGAACCAGATCAATTCGAGATGCTGGAGCCTTCAGTTTTTCGTCGTACTTTTCGTTGCTGGCTAGTTGAACTTTGTTTCCACGTTGAACAGAAAGCTCACGCAGGAAGTCCTGCAACTGTTGCCTTTGGTTCGGTGAAAGTTGTTCCTGCTGTTGGAAAGCAACTAAAAATGCTTGTCGAGCAGCTTCACGTTTACCGCTTCGCCACTGAGCAATTCCTTCTTGATAAGCTTCTACGCCAGAGGCCACTGTCAGGCCCTGGTTAGGATTTGTTCCAGCAACAGGTGTCACATCCTGGCTCCAGGGAGCATTGTTTGTGAGGTTGACAGGAGTTTTTCCTGGAGATTCAAACGCGAGCATTTGCTGCTTTTCGATGGCGTTAATTCCCGCAACAACCAACTCTGGTCGATCATCGAATAGAGTGTAGGCAACATTAAACTGTTGAGCCTGTGCGACTTTTGCACGAGCCAGTTCAAGATTCCCGTCAGCAGTTGCTTCGCGAGCTTCACTAAGTAATTGAAGTGCTCGTCCGCGATTACCCGTTTCGGAAGGGGTTGTTGAATGCTGAGGAATTTGAACAGCAACAGGACTACTATTCTGATTGGTAGCCTGCAGTGCTTGGACTGCAACCATGCGTGTGTTGGATGCCTGTTCGAGCAATGCGACGATCTGTTCGGGGCGTTTGTCGAAAAGGTTGTAGGACACAGATAGTTCGCTTGCCTGATTAGCGAGATTTCGTGCATCGGCAAATCGACCTTCCTGAATAGCTTGCTCTGCCTGAGAGAGAAGATTCTGAGAAAGTGCTTTGGCATCTGCGTTAGGTTTTTGTCCACCCGAGACATCTGGAGTTAAAGCAGAGGTCAAGGCTGTTGGATTTGATCCGGATTGTTTCTGAGCAAACGGACCGGAATTGAACCCCGTTGGAAGTTGTTGACGGTCTGTTGCTTGCAACCGGGCGATGTCCTTTAGAATATGTCCCGGCTGATCATCAAAAGTCCCGTAGGCAACATTCAGATTCTTAGCCTGCATCGCTTTAGCGTAAGCAGACTGTGAATCTCCCTTCTGGAGCAGTTCTCGGGCGGTGCGAACAAGATACTTAGCGTACTGTTCTTTCTCCTGCTGATTTCCCGGTGCAGCCTGTTGAGGCGGTGCAACCAGTTCAGCCATAATTTGAGAATCCCGATCGGAGAAGACAATTTTGAATCGGTTTGCCAAATCACGAGCCGCGGTGGCACGTCGTCTGGCTTCATCATCATTGCCTGCCTGTTTGGCTTTCAGTGCTCGACTGAGTTCACTTTGTACCCGTTGTCTCACAACAGACTGGTTCCCGATATCGCTATCGGAACCAACTGGTTGAAATCCGCTTGAAGTCCCGCCGAACGGGTCGGACTTTTGTCCTCCCGAATCGATTCGGTCTTGCACGGAAGATTGTTCCCCCCAAGGCGATGCCTCGGGTAGTTCCTGGTCCTGGGCCTCGCTGAAGTTAAACAGCCATAATGATGCTGTTGCCAGTGAGACACATGCCATAAGTCCAATGACTTTGGTCAATTTCCTATCCTCCTTCAGGCCGGTCGAATGCTCAGAATTCGATTTCATGATGATCTTCTCTCGAAGAGAGTGTGTAGGGGTACTAATGACTAACGTCGAACCAGAATGGCTCTACGCTGTGGATACCAATATCCACGCGGCATTAATATCAAAAGGGATGTGAATGTTCGACATCGTCAGGCAGTAGATGCCGTTGATGCAAAACACAAAGGGAAGTGATTTGTTTGAAACGTTGGTAGGATTTACTTGATGTCACGCGAACTGGTCAACACTTTTTGTTTCAACCAGATAATCAGTGAAATCATGTGTTTTTTACAATAGGCCCGATTGTCGAAGATGATCAACAATTGGGTAAGGTTGTTTTAATGTTTGATAGGATATACCGAATGGTCTTGTTAATCCGATCAGGTAAGATTTAACGAGAAAAAGAATCTTTCCATCATTAAAATCGGTTTTTTTCTACATTAAACTGAAGTGAATTCCATCGAATCTAAAAAGTTAAGGGATTCCACTTCTATTTGTTTTCATTTGTTATCGATTGAATTTTCCGAAATCACGCATTAAGGCCTTAATCTCAGGGTCATTATCAAAAATGGTTTCGATATCCGCAGACGCTTTCAGGTTTTCAATAACCAAAGCTGTCTTTTCTTTACGTTTTTGTTGGACGATGATACCCTTGATACCCTGTTGTACGTCTTCAAAAGGCGTTACACGAGCATCTTTGCGATGAACTACTTTTAGAATCTGAAAAGCGTTTGGCGATTCGAGCACACCAGAAATTTCATTCGTTTTCATTGAGAACAGTTGCTGTTCGGTATTTTTATCTGCCAACGAACCTTTTCGGGTCCAATCCCATTCTCCGCCGTTACTGGCAGTCGCACCATCAGAATACCGCTTGGCGACTTCATCAAACGACAGGCCTTGCTCTAATTCATGCATGACTTGCTGGAGTTTTTTGATCGCAGCAGGTCGCCCGTCTTCTGGAGAGAACGAAATTCGAATCTCTTCCCATTTCACTTGAGCAGGGTGCGAAAATTTATCGATATTTTCCTGATAGTAATTCAAAAGATCGACCCGACCGGTTTGTACAAAGACTTCAGATTTAGTCGATAAGTACTGCATTGCAAGTTGTTGTTCGCCAAATGTTTTTCGGATATCTTCCAAAGAAGTTCCATCGGCTTGCAGCTTGAGTTCCAGTTCCCGAGCACTTGCCGTTTTTGTTTTTATCAAAAGGCTGCTGACATGTTCCTTGAACGCTGCATCCAGAATCGTATCCAGTTGATCGACTTGTTCCTGCTTTAATGTAGTCTTTAAAGCATGAGCCAGTAATTTTCGTTCGATGGAATCAGGCAAGTCTCGTTTCAATAATTCTCGCTGAGCCTGAGTAAATTGCTCTTCGGTTAACTGCTGTCTCATCACCACGAACTGCTTGGAATAAGGCACAAAAATATCGCCCGCCAGGATCGGATTTCCATTGACCATCGCGACAATTTGAGAATCTGAAATTGTTGCCAGTTTCCCGTTATCATCATGAGAAACAGTCAGCACCCCACTGGCAACTTTCGCATCTTTACTGATGCTGGCGTACCCCAAAGTATCTGCGGAAGTCTGTTCAAGAGAAATTCGTGGCGGTGCAGGTCCAACAACCGGGTTGTTGGGACGCACGGTATCAAAACGCTCTTTGATACTTTGGCAGCCTACACACATCGACAAACAAACCAGCAGAAATAATCCGGGCAGCATTGTCATCCGTGGATTGCGTCCACAAGAAACAGTTGCAACATCAGACTTCTGAATTTTGTCTTGATTCAAATGGGTGAGGTATTGTTTATACACGAAGAAAAATCTTATTTCACAGTGAAATTGTCTGAAATGAGCCAAGCTTCGAATGTACCGAAACCTGAAACCATCAAGAATAAAACATGACTGCTATTGAAGGGCAACGCCCAAAGGAAAGGTGATCTTATAGCCCAAAAATTGAAATTCGGCTATACGATTCAGGAAGGGGCCAATTTATAGGCTGTTTCATAATCTGACCGCAAGATAGATTTCAAGAAACAAAGCAGTAATTGCTCGGTTTCTGGCGTTAATTCATGAAACTCTTCAGGAAAGGGAGCATAAATTGTCCGGTCATCCACAAGTCGTAAGTCTTGACTAGACATCTTCTTATGGATTTTCAAACTCTGCGGATTCGTTCCGACAAGAACAATAAACTTTTCTTCAACACGGATCTGATTGACGCTAATTAGCCGCGCAGAGATTTGTAATTCTTTCAGTCGCAGTAGCTTATCAGCTGGTTCGGGAAGGTTACCAAAACGGTCTTGAAGCTCTTCTTGAAGATCGTTGAGCTGCCCGCTGTCTCCAACGGATGAAAGCTTACGATAAACTTCCATTTTGTGTCGCCCGGGCGGTATGTAATCACTAGGGAAATAAGCAGTTATGGGAAGGTCAACATTCACGTGCGGATGCACTCGAAGTGGCTGTTTCTTCTTACTTCGAACTGCATTTTCCAACAATTGGCAATACAATTCATAGCCGACCAGCGAAATATGCCCGCTTTGTTGTGTCCCTAAAATGTTGCCTGCTCCACGGATTTCCAAATCCCGCATCGCAATTTTGAAGCCAGCCCCCAATTCGCTGTATTCTTCGATTGATTTCAAGCGTTTTGCTGCAATCGTGGAGAGTATTTTTCCTTCTTCGACCAGTAAATAACAGTATGCCCGGTGCTTAAACCGTCCGACACGTCCGCGAAGCTGATGCATATCAGCCAAGCCGTATCGCTCTGCCTGATGAATGAAAATCGTGTTGGCATTCGGAATATCCAGACCACTTTCAATGATCGTGGTCGCGACAAGCACATCAATTTTCCCGCTGACAAATCCCATCATGGCCGCTTCGAGCTGATGTTCTTTCATCTGTCCGTGCACGATACCAAAGCTCGCTTCGGGCACAATTTCCTGTAACTTTTCGGTCAACACTTCAATGTCGTACACACGATTATGCACAAAATAAATCTGACCGTTGCGATTCAGTTCACGCACAATCGCGTGCCGAATCAGCTCAGCATCCCATCTGCAAATGCGTGTTTCAATCGGTTGCCTGCCACGTGGAGGAGTTTGCAAATTCGAAATATCGCGAATGCCCAACAGCGACATGTGCAGCGTTCTGGGGATTGGTGTTGCAGAAAGCGTCAGAATATCCACTTCCAACCGCAATTGTTTGAGCATTTCTTTCGCTTTGACACCGAATCGTTGCTCTTCATCGATGATCAGTAACCCAAGATCTTTGAACTTGATATCAGGCGAAACAATTCGATGCGTACCAATCACNAANTCGATTGCNCCGCTTTCCAATCCTTCCAGAACTTGCTTTTGTTCCTTNTTGGTTCGAAACCGGGAAAGTATATCAATGACAAAGGGATACTCTGCCATTCGTTCGCAAAACGTGCGATAATGTTGCTCAGCCAACACCGTGGTCGGCACCAGGATCGCGACCTGTTTTCCCGCATCAATCGCACGAAAGGCAGCTCGCATCGCAACTTCAGTTTTGCCGTAGCCAACATCACCACAGATCAATCGATCCATCGGACGAGGTTGCTGCATGTCGTCACGAATCGAATCCATCGATGTGGCTTGATCAGGAGTTTCTTCATACGGAAAAGAAGCTTCAAATTCTTCCTGCCAATGCGAATCTGGCGGATAAGGAATCCCCTTTTTTTCTTCCCGGGCAGCTTGCAATTGAATCATATCAGATGCCATGTCAGCAATGGCTTCTGTCACTTTCTCCTTCTTTTTAGCCCATGAAGTGGTACCAATCTTTGCCAANCTCGGCGTTGATTTGGTTGCTCCNACATACTTTTGAACCAAATGAATCANNGAAACCGGCACATAAATTCTCACCGAATCTGCAAATTCAATCACCAGGTGCTCTTCGGTTCGTTCTTCTCCCTCGACTAGCCTCATCGAGCGGTAGCGACCAATTCCATGAGCAATATGAACAACCAAATCCCCTTCATTAAGCTCCAGGAAACTTTCGATCGCTCGTGATTTAAGAGTCTTTTTCTTGCGGTTAGGGCGAACATCCCGCCGACCGTATAATTCGTGATCTCCAACAATCAGCAATCGTTCTCGGACCAGTCGAAAACCGTGTGTGCAACGCCCCAGNCACAGCCTNGCCCTACTTATTAAGTCAGGATGCTTGTCGGCAATCAGCTCTGTAATTCGAGACTTTTCCCCTTCATTCAAACAGCAAAGAAGCACCGTTTCATCAGCAGCCAATGAAAGCTCTAACTCTGTTAACGGGTCGGCATCCCCGAACGCAAATCGTTCAATCGATTCGGTACGCAATTCGCAAGTATGCTCAAAACTTCCGCCCGAAATTGCAGAAATAGAAACCGAGGGAAATTCTGTGCATTGTTGAATGGCTCCTTGAACATGAAACAACCCAACACTCGAATCCAGCCTGTCGAGATAGAGTTTTCCTTCATCCATCAGTTCCTGAAGTTCTGCCAGAATGAACCAACTCTTGTCAGGAAGATAACTGGCAATGTGCTGTGAGAATACAACTGGAGGGTCGGTCTGAACTGATTTCGAATCGCGATTTCTAGACGTTTTTTTCTGATCTTGCGGGGCAGCTGATGAGTGAGCAGGAAACAGCGTCAATTGAACTTCAGGATGAGTCTCAATCTTTCGTTGTGTTTCGACATCAAAAGTACGGATCGATTCGACTTCATCCCCGAATAATTCAATACGTAACGGCATCGCAGAATCTGTCGGAAACAGATCCAGAATCCCGCCATGAATGGCAAATTGTCCGGGAGATTCAATCGATGTTGTACGTTGAAATCCTCGTTGAAGCAGCCAACTGGCCCATTGTTCCAGGTCCAGTTGATCGTTAACTTTGAGTAATCGAGAGTTCTCCTGGAGTTGTTCGATTGAAGGAACCGGCTGCATCAACGCTTCAATTGATGTCACAATCACATCCGGAAGATGCCCGGCAGCAATTCTTTTCAGTAGATCGATCCGCTTCCCAAATTGCGGGTCGGAGGTCTCCCATTCTTCCGGGGAACCATCAACGACAGGGAAAAGGGCTGGTTCCTGGTCCAGAAATTCTGTTAGATCGACCAGCAAATCTTCGACATCCGAAGCACGAGGAGCAACAACGACCAAGGTGCCTGGGCACTGATTCTTAAAAGCGGCGGCTGCCAAGGCGCGTGAAGAACCCCAAGCACCGTTTATTGTACCGCTTTCCCCTCGATTTAATGCAGCAGTAATCTCTGCAATGGATGGAGTTGCAGCAATCAACGGAACCAGATCGGGAATTTCGTTAACCGCAAACGGAGAATTTGCAGCGGCTCCCTCATCTATAATCATGCCTGAATTGTAGAGTCTTCTGCACAAACTTCAAACCCAGCAGGCCAACTCGTCCCCGGTTCAATGAAGCACTATGTTAAGATTCTTCAAGCGGATTGCATCTGGGTTTACTTGCGACGGTAAACTGCAAATATCGTGTGAGCATAGCGATTGTCGTAAGCGGAGGCTGAAAATCGGAGTTTCCTGAACGCTTTAAGCAAGAAATTTCGTTGTTTCTCAACGACTCGGATGTCCACAACTTCAAATTCGGGTGGACATACAGAAGTGAAATAATCGACGACTTGAGAGACATTAAAGAACCATTTGTGCCGATCAAGTGGTTTTTCGTGAGGCAATCCGTAATGAAGGATGTCTCCACGGCCTCGCTCTAATTTCTGACGAGCACCACACCAACAATTAGGCAGCGAAACGATGACATCCTGGCCACTGAGCCGAAACAGTTCCTGATACATCGCATGCAGATTATTGAGATGCTCCAGAACTTCGATGCAAATGACGCAATTGAACGTGCCGTCTTCAAACGGAAGGGTTTCTGTTTCTTCCAAATTGATCACTTGATCAGGATTGCCGACAATGTCGACGCCTAAGTACTCTTCATTCGGAAGCAGTTCTCTCAGCGGTGCTTCGTAACAACCCACATCCAAGACCTTCCCCTTGAGGATAGCCTGGAATTGCTCATGTAAATATTGAGTACGAGTAACTCGCGTTCGAAACGAGGCATAATTCTT
>JAESQE010000279.1 GCA_016765335.1 Planctomycetaceae bacterium | reverse complement strand
CGTCTGAATTGTTTTTGTGGCTCCGACAACTTCTACTGCAACATCTGCTCCGCGACCAGAAGTCAATTCTTTGACCTTGGCGACAACATCTTCTTCGCTGGCATTAATTGAAGCGGTGGCTCCTAATTTGATTGCCAGTTCAAGTTTTCCGGGATCGATATCAACTGCAATTACATTGCTACAGCCCGCACGCTTCATTGTCTGGACAACAAGCAATCCGATCATGCCGGTACCAACAACGACACAGGAATCGCCTAAGGAAATGGAGGTGCGATTCGCTGCATGAACCGCAATAGAAACAGCTTCGATCATTGCAGCATGTTCGAAGGGAAAAGATTCGGGCAACTCATATGTGATATGCTCTGGGACAACGACATATTCTGCAAAGGCCCCATGTTGACGATATTCGCCACAAGAAACTCCCAAGACCGTTCTGTTATCACACAGATTAATTTCGCCTCGGTTACAGTGAAAGCAAGATCCGCAAGAAACAGTCGAATCGAATGTCACACGATTCCCGACTTGAAATCGAGTCACTGCAGAACCAATTTCAGTAATCACTCCCGCAGCTTCGTGCCCCATAATTAACGGAGGAATACGCCGACCACTGGAACCATCATAGCCATGCACATCACTGCCGCAAACTCCACACGCTTGAACAGAAATCAAAATATCGCCCGATCCAACGGTCGGTTGGGGCATCTCTGTGATTTCCAGATGTTTGTATTCCGACAGTAACATCGCTTTCATAATTTCACCCTTATATAAATAGTCTAATAGACTCTACGAAAGACTGTAAATCTTTCGCTTACCATTCACTCCCACTACATAAACTCTAGATAACTTGGAGTACCAACTTCTTGGTGTGCTAAGCGACACAGACAGGAATGTCTGTGCTCCAAATTTCAGTTGAGTTCAAATACTCAACAAGCTGCTAAATATCGAAGTACATCATGAATTCGCAGGGGTGGGGGCGTTCCCTTAAATTTTTGACGTCCTTTTCGGTTTTGTGCCAGATCCAGGTGTCGATGACATCTTCTGTGAAGACGTCGCCGCGTAGCAAGAAATCGTGATCATTTCGTAGAGCTTGCAGAGACTCTTCCAAGCTGGCTGGAGTTTGTGGGACTTCCTGCAATTCTTCATCTGTCAAATCGTAAACATCTTTATCCAACGGAGGCCCGGGATCAATCTTTTTCTGGATGCCGTCCAACGCAGCCATCAAGACAGCTGACATCGCCAGGTACGGATTCGAAGAAGAATCTGGGCATCGGAACTCGAATCGTTTACTTTCGGGATTGGAACTGTGTACCGGGATGCGGATTGCAGCCGACCGGTTGCGGAAGCTGTATGTCAGATTGACCGGAGCTTCGTAGCCAGGAACCAGGCGTTTGTAACTGTTGGTCGTCGGACAGCAAAATGCCATCAGGGCTGGTGCATGATGCAGAATTCCTCCCATCGCATTGAGTGCCAATTCACTCAAGCCGCCGTATCCGGAATCCGCAAACAGCGTCTGTCCTTGCTTCTGAAGTGAAAAATGCATGTGCTGTCCCGATCCGTTCTCTCCCCATAATGGCTTGGGCATAAACGTGACCGTTTTTCCGTGCTTGGACGCAACATTTTTCACGATGTATTTCAGCCTTAACAGCTGGTCCGCGGCTTCAAGAAGCGGCTTATGAGCAACATCAATTTCTGCCTGCCCACCGGTTGCTGTTTCGTGGTGATGTGCACGGACATCAATACCAGCTTCGGTCAACGCCAGCATCATTTCGTTTCGAAGACCGTGCAAGGAATCGCCGGGAGGAACCGGGAAGTAGCCCTCCCCTTTGCGGATTTTATAACCTGCGTTATTGGGCACGCCGGGCTGATCATGAAATTTCCCTCGTGACCACTCCCCTTCTGAACTTTCCAAATGATAGTATGCCTCGTTGATCTGCTGATCGAAACGGACATTATCGAAAATGAAGAACTCAGGCTCTAAACCGAACCAGGATTCATCTGCGATCCCAGTCGATTTCATGTAAGCGTCTGCTTTTCGGGCAACATTGCGTGGATCCTTAGCATAATCGACTCGGGTGATCGGATCCTGGATATTGCAGGTCAAACACAAAGTGTGAGGCAAAAACGGATCGACAAACGCAGTCTCGGGCTGAGGGACAACCAACATGTCCGATTCGTTAATCGACTGCCAGCCGTACATCGAGGAAGCATCAAACCCGAAACCTTCCTCAAACGATTTCTCTGTAAGGACTTGCGACGGAATCGTGAAGTGTTTTAAAGTTCCTGGAAAGTCCATAAAACGCAAATCGACTGCTCGTATTTCATGTTCTCTACAAAGAGCCAATACTTCTCTAGGTGTCATAATGCCTGCCTGTTTTCTTCAATAATTTGGATCGGGGCCTGTTTTGCCCTGAACTGCTTTGCCGCCAATGAGACAGCCATTCTATCTAGCAAACAGTATACCATCATTACCAGTTGCTTACAGATTCAGCACCATATTTTCCAAAACAGACAGAACCCCAAGGCAAGTCATCATCAGCAAGGACCTGTTTTTGTACTTTCTCAGAGGATGATAGAACCCGGATTCCCGGAAATCTGGGAACGTGATACACTTCCGTTTTGCAACGATTCTGTTAAGTTTATCCTGAAAAGTCCCATGTCTCGATTTGTTGTCCTTGAGCACGATCATCCCTTTGTTCATTGGGATTTTATGTTGGAATCTGGCGATGCGTTGTGCACTTGGCGACTTCTTCAGAAACCGATCCGGCCCGAACAGGAAACCGAACAGGAAACCGAACAAGTAAAACCGAGTCACGTGATTCGCTGCCAGGCAGAACAACTTCCTGATCATCGCATCGCTTATCTGGATTACGAAGGAAAAATCAGTCAGAACCGAGGAACTGTCAAACGCTGGGATGCAGGACTTTATATTCTGTTGTCTCAATCAAAAACCCAGTGGGAATTTCGTCTCGAAAGTAACCAGTTAAGTGGCTTCGCTTCGCTGATCAGGAAAGACGAACCGCAAGAGGACTGTTCAGAAAATCAAGTAGCTTGGGAATTCCTTTTCATTCCAGATGAATGAAGTCCGTTTATTTCATAAATCGCAACATACGATGAATCCTGTAGATTACGACCAATATCTCCGCTCCAATTCCGAATGGTTTCGTGGGTACAATCCGGAAAGTCCGGATGCCATTCTGCAAGCCGAGAAACGCCTGGGAGTTACTTTCCCAGAGTCTCTGACCTGGCTGCTCACACAGTACGGATACTGGCGAGCGACTGGGGTTTCTGCCTTGCCTCATCTCGTGGGAACCACTTTGGCGAATCGTCAGCAGTTTCCAGAACATTGGCTCATTTTAGGACAACCCGGAGTCCGGCTTACGGTTTCTGATTCCAGTGTTTCGAACCGAAAGCGATTTCAAAAAGAGACGATCATTCTGATTCTTTCCAACCAGCATCGCTGGGATGGCAAAGCCGTTTTTCATTGTGATACCCACGGCGAAATCATTGGGCAGTATCGGGGATTTACAGAATACACTGTCGCAAATCAGCACTATTTCACAAAGAACTCCGCAGCAGAATACCGAAACTGTCTTCCGATGTTTCATCAGTTGCACGCAGAATCGTTGCCCTGGGAAGAAGACAGCTTTAACCTGGAAGAATTTTATCGCAGGTTGCTGGAAACGATTCTGTTTTACGATCTTTATCTCAAGAAAAATGACAAAACAACAAATGCATTGCCGAGTGTAATTTCTGTTGAACAAACTAATTTCAGCACGCCGCTTCCTAGAAGGTATTCTGAAGGCTGGAAAGAATTACCGCAGGAAATATCAACCAGCAATCTTGAATTCGGCGTACAGAATCAACCGAAAATATTAGAGAGCGGGTTTCCGATAAGTACCCCCATTTCAATTTNCAGTGACAAGCCAAGTACCGATATTGTCGCTGAGATTATTGAAAGCCGTCGGGATTATCTGCATCAGCACCAACATCGTATTCCTGCCTGCTATCAAGATAACAGCTCTTCGCCTCGTCATCATTTGCGACTGCTTTCCGAGAACGCCAAAGGTCATTTGCTGATTGTTGAAGCGACTACAGAACGGGAAGAATTTGGAATTACTCGGGAGCAAATTGTCTCGCTCATCCATTCAGCCAATCCATCTCAAAATCAAAGTTGGCTTGTGAGTTGGCTGGCAGATTCGCAAGTTGCTCAGGTTTGTGACCGTTTAGAATCTGCCCCTGAAAAACCGTGCTACCGTATTGTATCGCCAGCAGAACCAGCATCGCTCGCTTCGGAATTAAAAAAGTGGCCTCAACGTTAATAGCGGAGGGTAGACATTCTTGTCTGTCTGGAATGAAGTTTGGCATGAGCCATGAATTCCAACCGATATTAATTGCAGGCCATCGGCGGAGTACCTGACGTTCATTTACGGAATGCATTATTCCATAATCGCGGCCCGCACAGTGGGCCCTACAGCTGTGGACAGTCCGAATAAGTAAGCCAAAACCCAGACAATGCCANTCAAGTTTGGAGTAATGGAGTGGTTGTCAAGAAAAGCGATGTAGCTTTGGCACATATTTGCGGGTTGAGATAGCAGGTGCATTCTCCAACTGTTATGATGATTATTGCTCGCCTCTCTTTGAAATGTCGTCTCGAATTTAAATGGCAATGATTCAAAAAAATTGCCAGATTGATTCTGGATTCTCGTTGGGATTCGCTTTCATATTTCACAGTCGGCACAAACTCGCGAACACAAACCAGTAAAACGCAAAACATAGCTTGATTCTTTCGATCAGCCCATGGCCGAAAAGAGACATTGGTCCCACACGGCTCATTGTGATTGCTTGCCTTTGTGCAATTAGATCATTCTTATTACTCATTCAAAAAGACCAGTTCTATGAAGCGTCGCCACTTACTTAGCTCGGCTGTTGCTGCATCAATCTTTCCATCAATTGTGACCTTTTCGGGCGAAAAGACTGGCCACTCAAAACGAATTCCTCGTATTCTGCTGCGATCCTCCTGGCAGACGGTTAACATTGGAGATATCGCACACACCCCTGGAGTTCTTGAGCTGCTGAAAACTCATATCCCAGACGCAGAAATCTATTTGTGGCCCAGCAAACTGGACAACGGAGTTGACAAGTTACTACTTTCTCATTTTCCCAAACTCAAGATTGTTAAGGGCAAGCAAGCACTGAAAGAGGCATTTGATGTCTGTGATTTTATGCTGCATGGTTCGGGGCCTTCGTTAGTGGCAGAAAAAGATGTGGAACGCTGGTACAAAGAAACCGGCAAACCATACGGCATCTACGGGATCACGTTGCCTCCGAAGAAGTCCTCTTCAACGGTGACATCAACGGTGACATCTTCAAATGCTGCAATTACAAAAACCATTCAAGTACTCAGTGATGCACAGTTCGTGTTTTTTCGTGACTCCAAGTCACTTGCCTTTGCTAAAGAAATGGACTGTCGTTCTCCAATCCTGGAATTCGGGCCAGATGGTGCATTTGCATGCGATTTGCGAGACACTGCAAAAGCCGAGACCTTTCTTAGTAAGCACTTGCTGGAACAAGGAAAGTTTCTCTGCTGCATCCCTCGTCTTCGATACACTCCGTACTGGACAATTCCGTCAAAGAAACGACCAATTGATCCCCTGAAGCATGCTCGAAACGAGCAGATGAAAGAGCATGACCATTCCTCTTTACGCCAGGGGATCATTGAAGTTGTCAGGCAAACAGACATGAAAGTTCTGATTTGCCCTGAAGACCAGACGCAAATGCAAGTTGGTAAAGAACTGTTGCTCGATCAACTGCCCAAAGATGTCCTCAGGCGTGTTGTCTGGCGTCCCAATTACTGGCTAACCGGCGAAGCGGTCAGCACGTATGTTCGAAGTGCAGGATTATTTGGTAATGAAATGCATTCTCCCATCATGTGTATTGGCCATGACATCCCAGCCATCGTTTGCCGATGGGCCGAACAAACAAGCAAAGGCTACATGTGGGAAGACATCGGGCTGAAAGATTGGCTGTTCAATCTTGATGAAGAATCTAATGTCGACAAAATTGTCCCAGCAATCCTGGAAATGGCTCGTGATCCTCAAGCTGCCAAGGCCAAAGCCAGGCAAGCTCNTATGTTTGTGCTGAAACGCCAAAAAGAAACGATGTCAACACTTGCAAAGGAGCTGGCAAAAACCTGACGCCTGTGATTATTGTTCGTCTTCTTCGCTTCTGTGCCGGGGCGGAAGTAGAATTTCATCGGGACTTCGTTGAACGGAAGTTCTTCACGCAAGTAGCCGGTGAAGTATCGTTTCCAGTTGGAGGCAAACAGAATCGGTTGATTGCATTTGACAACTATCGTTGGCGGCTCGGTACCGACTTGTGTTGCGTAGTAAATTTTAGGCCGCTTGTTGCGAGACATCACAGGTGGATTTCGCTCGACAGCCTTCTCGACGACCCGGTTGAGGAACCCTGTTGAAACACGTGTGCGAGATTGCTTGAAAATTGTTTGTGCTAAGTTAATTAACTGCCGAATGTTTTTGCTTTCCAATGCCGTGATGAATGCAATCGGCACGTGTCTCATCGAAGCAAATGTTTTGATGAGATACTCGGCCCAACGTTCGGATGTCATTTCACGGGTGGCGGTAACTTAATTGACCCTAAAGGCACATATTTAGTCATACGTCAGCTTCCTCAATTTCAGGCGAACTTGTGAGTAGGCGCCACCACATAAAAAATTCTCGCCTCCAGAGGATAAACACTTCTGGGGCGAGAACGTATTTTTGTGAAGACAATCGATTTTGTCCTACTCAACAGGAAGCATTACTCAGAGATGCCATACTTTTCCTTGAGTGTTTTTGCGGCTTGTTGCTTTGCCTTTTTCCAGACCGATTCAATTGAAACGGGCTTGCCTTGCTGACGCTTACTTTCGTCGGCTGCTTCCATAAAAGCATATATTTCCAGCGTTTCTTGAGCCGCAACAGGTGACTTGCCAGTGCGAAAGAACTTGACAACTTCAATCAGCAACGGATCGTATCCGCCGAATTTGCCGATTTGCACGATGCCTTTGGTTCCAAACGCGGTGCCTCCGTAGCCTCTTGCACCCGAGCGACTTCCACGGAAAGTACCGATGCGTCCACCGCTCCATTGTCCGACAACAACATCGGTATCTGCAGACGTCACTCTGACAACAGATTCGCAACCTGGCCCCATCACTGTAAACAAAGTTTCTACACCATGAATTCCGTACCAGAA
>JAESQE010000278.1 GCA_016765335.1 Planctomycetaceae bacterium | reverse complement strand
TGATATCGATCTTCTGATCATCGCGACATTTACGCCTGATTTTCAATGCCCTTCGACAGCTTGTCTGGTACAAGATCGCCTTGGTATCGATGTGCCTGCGTTTGATCTCAATGCAGCTTGTGCAGGATTTATGTATGCAGCAACCACGGCTGGTCAGTACATTGCAACTGGAAATTCAAAATTGGCATTAGTGATTGGTGCAGATTGTAACTCCCGAATTGTTGACCAGACAGATCGTTCCATTGCCCCGTTATTTGGTGATGGAGCCGGTGCAGTGATTATGGCACCTGGTTCACTGGAGCAAGGTTTTAAATCTTATCAACTTGGTTCGGATGGTGGTCGTGCAACTGCATTGGATCGTCCTGCAGGAGGCACCAAAAATCCAATCACCGCAGAGGCGATCGCCAATGGAGATCACTTCTTGCGAATGGATGGGAAAAGTGTCTTCAAGTGGGCTGTGCGAACGGTAGCAGAATCGATTGAAATCGTTCTGGAATCAGCTCAAATGTCTGTGCACGATGTTTCACTTTTCGTACTGCATCAGGCGAATCAGCGTATTCTTGATGCTGTCGGCACGAAGCTCGGCATCCCGAAAGAGCGGATGTACTGCAATCTTCAAAAGTATGGAAACACCTCAGCTGCATCAATCCCATTGGCGTTGGATGAAGCTGTTGTAGAGGGACTTATCGAAAAAAACGACACCATTTTAATGTCTGGTTTCGGAGCAGGCCTGACCTGGGGAACTTCTTTGTTCGTTTGGTAATAGAAGAACCAGCAATCGTTTTTGTTCCGGCATTCTTAATAATTCGCATTCGTAGTTCGTAGGCTGGGTCTCGACCCAGCTTTTTTATTATCACTACTTGCTTTTCAATTGACTCATATTTTCGATGCAAACTGCAAAGACCATCTCTGAAGTTCGAATCGCTGTTCGAAATGCTCAAGCAGCTGGGAAGCGGATCGGCTGTGTTCCAACCATGGGGGCGCTGCATGCTGGTCATTTAAGTCTGATCGAAAAGGCAAGGCAAGATTCTGATTTTGTTGTCGTCACTATTTTTGTGAATCCGACGCAATTTGGCCCATCTGAAGATTTGAGTAAATACCCTCGACCACTTCAACGCGATCTGAAATTGTGTGAACAAGCAGGGGCTGATCTTGTATTTCATCCTGATGTGCCCACCATTTACCAAAAAGAACCGCAAATTACAGTTTCTGTCGGCGATTTGGCAACACGCTGGGAAGGCGCATCCCGGCCGGGGCATTTTGACGGAGTCGCGACTGTCGTCACAAAACTATTTAATATTGTCGGTCCTGATGTTGCGTTTTTTGGTCAGAAAGACTTTCAGCAACTGAGTATCATTCGGGCGATTTGCAAAGATCTTGATTTCCCGATAGAAATTATTTCCTGCCCTACGATTCGAGAAGAAGATGGTCTGGCGTTGAGCAGCAGAAACGCTTATCTTTCCAGTGCGTCACGAAAAAGTTCGACTGTTTTATATCAGGCTCTTTGCCTGGCAGAAGAGTTGACCCAACGTGATGAATTTACGTTAGAGCAAATTCGCCATAAAATGCACAGTTTGCTGTTATCTCAACCTGGTGTTGAGCCAGTGTATGCGACAATAGTAGATACTGAGAGACTCGAAGAACTTGAGCAACGACAAACAAAAATAGTCGCAATCATCGCGGCAAAACTTGGACAGACACGTTTAATCGATAACATGATCATTCGCCTCTGATTTGGAATATGTTATCTAATGTCTCACCCAGACGACCTTGGATCAAACAGAAAGAAGTAGAATAAACCACCGAGATACAGAGTCCACAGAGAAACCTTAAACGATTCTTCGATCATCGCTAAATGAGGCAGTATATCATTTGAGTTTACTGACTGTCTTACTGTTTCTTTTTTGACTCGGTGTTCTCTGTGTCTCCGTGGTAAAATTATCTGTCAGCTTTTATTTGTTCCCGTTTGGGGTTTTGAATGCAGGTAAACAGCTGACAATTAACATTGGTTAGACTAGTAGCTCCCCTTGGTAAGGGGGAGGACAAATTTTAAAAAACACCATAAAGTTTGGTTGCAGTTTTCTACGATCACATGACAGGAGCCAGGCAAGCGTGAGACAGATTCTTTTTTATATTTCTGTAGATGCTCCGTTTTCCATCCTTCCAGAAGGAACAGCTGCTGCTCCGATTTTGCATATTGGGATGGGGTTGATTCTCATCGCGATGATGCTTGCTTACTCAGCCTGGTTTTTCTTGTCTGGTCAAAATCAGAAACAAACTCCAGTAAATGATAAAGGAAGCCAGAAAGCAAAACAGAAACCAGTTGCAGGCTCTCAGGCGAATCTGCAACCTTTGTTTTGGACTTTAGGTCAATTGGTGGTGCTTGGGGTTGTGGTTTATTTCGTTGTTCCGTTGAGAATATTCCCGGTCTTTGGATACGGCACGATGTTGCTTGTTGCGTTGGTAGTCGGGGCCAGTTGGGCTGGTCGTCGAGCGGATCAGGTGGGGATTAAACGCGAAGTTGTCTGGGATGCTTCGATGAGTATTCTGATCGCTGGCATTGTCGGTGCGAGGACTTTTTATCTGGTGCAAAAACGGGAAGACGTTTTTGCAGGTGCACATACACTGAAAGATTCTTTGATTCGAATAGTCAATCTCTCAGATGGTGGTCTGGTCCTGTATGGCGGAGTGATTTTGGGCACGATTGTCTATTTCTCTTTTTGTGCCTTGCGCAAAATCCGCCCACTTCAGTTGGCAGATGTAATCACTCCTTCGATCTTTCTGGGAATTGGGTTTGGTCGCATCGGCTGTTTGCTCAATGGTTGCTGTTTTGGGGATCGCTGCGAGTTGCCTTGGGCGATTACGTTTCCTCAAGGCAGTGTGCCTTTTAGGGTATTGGTGGACCTTGGCTTTTTAGATCCCAGTGCAGTTGC
The DNA here is from genome assembly GCA_016765335.1 of Planctomycetaceae bacterium. Classification (GTDB taxonomy): domain Bacteria; phylum Planctomycetota; class Planctomycetia; order Planctomycetales; family Planctomycetaceae; genus Rubinisphaera. The sequence goes on along the minus strand of JAESQE010000278.1, from coordinate 377 downwards.
GAGTTTTCCGTTACATCCAACTCAAATCTATAGTACGATCGGTTGTTTTGTTTTAGCTTATTTGACTGCAACTGTTTTCAAGTACCGCAGGCATGTTGGTGAAGTCTTTGCTGTTGGAGCCATCTTTTATCCGATCAATCGCTTTCTTATCGAATTTGTGCGAGCAGATGAGTTCACCCAAATGAACACTGGTCTGACAATTTCGCAGCTGGTCAGTATTGGAGTTCTCATCGCAGGGGTAGCATACTTGGCGTATCTGGAAACGACTGGCCTGCCCAAGTCTGTTAAGAAGCCTGCTGCGTGAGGTTTGCAGAGATTGTCAGGGAGCCTCTATTAATTGAATCCCAGAGGTTCTCGAATACAGTTTGGTTATAAAA
>JAESQE010000277.1 GCA_016765335.1 Planctomycetaceae bacterium | reverse complement strand
AACGGGTGGTTCGGGGTCGTGACGAGGGACTTCTGTCTGCTGGATCAAGGTTTTGTACCCCGTGATTTACTTTCCGCGTCCGCGGCCTTAAGGTCTATACCATATGCCGCCATCGATTGATATCATGTCGTTCTTTTGTAAAAAGAACTCCTCTACTGCTGGAAATTCTGACTTATCACCTTTTAATACATTACTGCCAAATTGTTTTAACAGTTCAGCCTGTTCATGAACGACAGCTGTGATATCGTTGTATGTTTTGTCAATTCGTATTTTCCTGCGGCGCATATTTTCACGTCCACTTAAAGTGCTTACATGTGGGAGGACAGGATAAGCAATATTTTCATCACCTGTTCGGTATTCAATAAGCGATCCCAATTGAATGACCTGCTTCCACCGTTTGCGTCCCCCTGTCGGTAATTGTTCAATATTTCCTTTTGGAGAATCACACAAAATGACACATATGAAAAAGTTTTCAAAGTCAATTAATAGCTCAACCACCATTCCATACTTGCAGGAACCATATGAGGCATAAACAATACTCCGGGCTCCAATGTCTGGGCTTTCGTCTACTTCCTTCAGGGGGGTGTAATCATACTCGGCAATCAGGAAATCAAAACTGCTTATAACAGCAGCCCTGAATTCCTCTGTCAGGCTTTCCCATTTTGTACTCATTTTAAAATCCTGTATTCCATCGAATTGGAGTTGGAATATCCCAGTTTTTGTAGACGCTTCTCAATTCCATGCCATAAAAATCACCGTTCCCTATGCCTTTTACACCTCCAATATCAATCACTTTGGCATTTTTGTTAATTGCCCAATATCGAAGCCAAGAACGGTTTGCTTCTAAGGGGTTAGCAAGTTTTTCGAAGTTAGTATCCCATGTTTGTACTTTAAGTCCTTTTTTTCTCAGTATCCCCGCCGCACGATTAACACGATCCATGCTTCGGCCTATTAAAACAACAGGCTCTCCACTACGTGCTAAGCCTGCAAAGCACGGCGTGCCATTATGCACCAAGACGCCGGTTTTGCCAACATGGTAAGTATGATTTAGTTGGACTTCTAGGTTGTAGACAGTGTTGGCACCGGCTCGCGGCACTACGTTGGTGACGGTGGTGATTGTGCCGTCTGCTTTTTGTAGTTGTTCTCCTGGTTGTAGTTCGTCTGCTCGGATGAATTGTTGTTTGTCTTCGGACCAGAACGGGTGGTTGGGCGTGGTGCCGATTGAATCGCTTTCGCCGGCGATGTAAACATCGAGAATTTGTTTGGCGTGATGTTTGAACGTTGCGGTGACGAGTTGGAATTCTGGGCCGGGGCGTGGCGATATTTGTGGGCATTTGTCAATGTCCAGTACTTTGGCCCAGCCATCGATTCCACATTCGGGAACCGAAATATAGATTGATTCTGTAATCAGCTTTTGAAGATCAAACGGATGCTCCTCAGCTGACAGCTCCTTGTTTTCCAGATGAACGTGCCATTGGTCTTCGAGCCACCACAGCGGACGTAGCATCTGAATTTCTGAGATCGAACCATCGTCCTTGGGAGCTTCCAACTGAAGCAATCGCCAGGCATCGGGTTCAACAATGCGACCAAATTCCAAGTCCTCCTCACCCGTTGGATTGCTTGCCAACCCCCAATCGGCTGGCTGCATCTGATCAATACGTTTGGTGACCAGCTGACGTTGAGTTTCAGGAGAAACGCTTTCTGGAATCGCCTGAGCAGTTTGGAGACTGGTCACATGATCCGGCAACGCCTGCCAAAAACAGAACATCGCAAACAATAACGGCACCGCCAACAACATTTTGCGTAGCCAGCTTTGCTTTTTGCTCATGATTTGAAATCATCGATTCTACAAATATTTACAGCCATTTTGTTTTTGCGAAAGCCAACTCATTGCCTGGAATATCCTGCCCTACGCTTCTAATTACTATCTAAATAATCGTGCAGATTATTCAGATAAACCTTACTGTTTTTAGAGAAAGCCTCAAAAGATGATTTATAATTTGGAGAAAATTCTTCGGCGCAAAGAGGTGGTGTCTGAGTCTCAGAAAAATAAACATGCCTCATTGTGTCCTTTAAAATGGAAAGGTCAATTCGAGTGCAAGCTCCCAGCTCCTTTGCAGTAGTTTCATGCAAAACCACCCATGATAATGCCACCAATATCCCATTCGCTTCTTCTGGAGAGCTGGCATACATCTGCGGACGTAATGAAATCAGACCGGCAAATTCCAGAAGATCAGAGGCAAGTTTAGTCATAATGATTCCTACTACTTTAAATAGGGAAGAAACCCCACCCAGTTCATAACCTGATCCGTTGACATCTCATTCAAGTCTGCATACTTTTTAATCCAATCGTCAATTGGAATTCCACGAGGGTGGGCAGGATCTCTAAGTATTCCGTTTTCCAAATGAAAATAATGCTTGTCCCCCCCTTCTCTCGCTCCCAATCCGTATTTCCCACGAACTGGGTAATTTGGTAGTTTACCGGTAAATCTAGTCCCTTTCGGTAGCATTCGGATTATAGCACCTTGGGAACGTTGGCGGAGTAAATTTTTTGCATAGTCTAAGCAATCGTTATGTACTAGTACCCCCAGGGAACCGACACGGTAGACGTGTTCTCCGTGGATTTCTAGATTATAGACAGTTTCGTTGCCTGCATGAGGGGTGATACTGGCAACTTTTGCTAAGCCGTTTACTGTTTGGACTTGTTCGCCATTTTGTAAGTGTCCAACCTCAATGAATTCTTGACGATCAGCAGACCAGTAGGCATGGTTTGAGGTAACAGTTGTTGATTCGATTTGGCCTTCTATTTTTAGATCAACCAAGTTGCCATCAGGTTCGTGGATAAACCGGCCCGTAACCACATTACGATGTGTGCAGGTGTCTGGTTCGATTTCTGGGCATGGCAAGATGTCTATGACATCAGCAAACCCTTGAGCTCCCATCTCTGGAAGATCCAGATAAATCACGCTGCCAGCTTTTGCGTTGTGATACTCCAGCCAGCTGTGTGGACGAAGTAATTCGACCTGCACAATTGATTGGTCTGCTTTGGCAAGTTCTAAATGAATCTCTCGCCACGTCGCTGCGACCGGTTCACGTTGATCGGGATGTGTATCTTCCCGATCTGGGTTAACGCCAATCGTGCGTTGCCCCAATCGAATATCTTTAATGGGAACCGTTTTTAATTGCCGCTGTGGTTCGGAAGAAGCCGTGACTGCTTGAGCGGTTTGGAGACTGGTCACACGATCCGGCAATGCCTGCCAAAAACAGAACATCGCAAACAACAACGGCACCGCCAACAACATTTTGCGTAGCCACGATTGTTTGGTGGTTGATTCAGCAACTTCGGGGATCATATTTTTGTTCGGCAACACCAAAGGCACGTCGTCCCCATACTCAGCAAACTGAGCAAAAGCCTGCTGTTGTTCATCAGATAAAGTTGGCTCGGGCATGGGGTGCTCCGTTTAGTTTTCTAGAAGAAGTATCTACCATTATGTGAGCTTGAGGTCTCCGCACCACTTATTAAACATTGGATTTGCAGCAAGGTTAGGGCAATACTTTTTCATAATACGCATTAAATCATTTCGAAATTCTTGCAGTACCCTAATTGTCTCTTCTTTGTCTAAAGTCTCCTTTTCGAATCTGGGTTTCCATTCTGATAGGCTCAAGCAACTAACCTCTAGGCTACTTATGTTATTTGTAAATGTTAGTATTCTTTGTGGGCCTTGTTCATAAAATGTAAGCTCAAATCTTTCATATTCGTCAGTTGAGATCATTTTACTAAAGGATGGAAATTGCTCTAAAAACACAAGCAGGTCCATGTACACATCCATGTCCCATTTATCTCCAAGTATTTCAAATCTAAACTCAACCCCATTTTCGGATAGAACTTCTGTAATCTCTGCAAGCAGCTCAACAATATCCGAGTACTCTGCGGGCTTTGGTGCTACCTGTAAAATATTGGAATTTACTTCTTTTAATGATAGATTTAACATAGCAATTTCATTATGGATAGAAGGGAAATGTTGAGCTTAGTGAACCATCGGCTCTGAACCATAATTGAGCCCATTCAGCAGCCGAGGTACTTCCATCTGGGTGAATGATACGACCGAGTCCATCAGGAAGTTTCACCGTTGCAGGACCATCAATATTTCCAACTTGATCTTTGATGAAACTAGCCGCCCTATTATTGATCAAATATCGTTCACTCATCCATCAATTGACTACGGTATTCATCATACAATTTCCAGAACCTATCGTACGCATCACGATCATCCATAGAATCTGCTGAAATTATTTTCTCCCAGCCATATACTGCGGAAGGGAAACTATATAACTCCACCAACCAATGAGTAAATCCAGTGAAGAACTTATCCGAGGCAATACGGGATTTAGCAGATTCAGATTCACGTAAACCTGCTATAAATGGACGTAGCCTAACTAAAGACCTGCACCCTAAATACAACTCTGGTTTTTTTCGAAGTTCAATTAAAGAAGGAGAGTCGAAGATCATTAATACATCCTACCATTAGGGGTTTAGAATATTGAAACCTCTTATTGAATCAATACTCAGAATTCAATTTTCAGGACTCACTATGTACCCCACTGACTCCCAATTTTTCTAAATTCTTCACATCGATAATTTCTCCTTCGTGAGTAGTGGGAATGTACGAGATGTCCACAAAAGTGTCGACAATTTGCTCTGCTTTTTTTATAGTTGCATTGGAGATTAATACTTCGGTGATGTCTTCGGTTCTCCCAAGAATAAACCCAGTGTAAACAACGGCCAGAAAACGTAGCGCCCGGCGGTGAGTGGTAAATTGGAATAAAAGTGTAGCGCCCAGATGACCACCTGTCTTGTTTTTGTCAGACTTTCTGTTTTCAGAAAGTTCTGACTTTAACCGGGCAGGAGGTAACGGTGTACACTGATATGGAACAATGGGCTGAAATTCGTCGGCGAGTTCTCAATGGTGAGATCAGTAAGCGCGGTGCTTGCGCTGAGTATGAAATTCATTGGAATACGTTGAAGAAAATCCTGACGCATACCGAGCCGCCGGGGTATCGACTGACTAAAACTCGGGTTCTTAAAATTGATCCGTTTTTACCAACCATTATTGAATACCTGAAGAGTGATAAAAAGACTCATCGCAAGCAGCGGCATACGACCAGGAAGATATTCGAGCGGCTCCAGAAAGAGCATGGATTCACCGGTGGAATCACGATTGTTCAAGATGCGGTTCGCGAGTTGAAGCAAAACTCTCGTGAAGTTTTCCTGCCATTGAGCCATCCTCCTGGTGAAGCTCAGGTTGATTTTGGATTTGCTGATGTTCTACTTAATGGCGAGTTAACCAAAGTGGCTTTGTTTGTCATGACAATGCCTTATTCCGATGCCATCTTCATGCAGGCCTTTCCAAGGGAATGTACCGAATCTTTTTTGGAGGGACACAAGCGAGCCTTTGAATTTTTTGGCGGTGTGCCAAAGCGTATCAGTTATGATAACTCCAAAATTGCAGTCGCCCGTTTCCTTGGGTCTCGCAAAAGAAAAGTGACAACCGAGTTTTCCCGACTGAAAAGTCATTTTTTGTTCGAGGACCATTTCTGTCTGGTGAGACGTCCCAATGAGAAAGGGCATGTGGAACGTTTATTGGATTTTGCCCGCAGGAACTTTCTGGTTCCAGTTCCTGCGATTGATTCTCTGGAAAGACTCAATGAACAATTATGGCAATGTTGCCAGGAAGATTTGAAACGTCAGTTGCGGGGCAAGCCTTCTGCAAAACAAGTGTTGCTTATCGAGGAACAATCCTCGATGCTGCCCATCCCGAAGCAGACCTTTGATGCCCATCGTCTTGCGCAAGCCAACGCCAATTCCCTCTCTCTGGTTCGCTTTGATAAGAACAGTTATTCGGTGCCCACAAAGTATGCGTATCGTCAAATAACGATTGTGGGCACGGTCGATGAAGTCCGGCTTAGCTTTGAGGATCAGTTGATTGCCAGGCATAAAAGACACTGGGGCCGAGAGCAGTCATTCTTCGATCCCGTCCATTATTTAGGGCTTTTAGAGCGTAAACCAGGCGGGTTTGATCACGCCAAACCGCTGGAGAACTGGGATTTGCCAGTTTGCTTTGGGATTTTACGCCGCCGCATGGAATCCGAACTCGCTGACATCGGCACCCGCGAGTTTATCAAAGTTTTGCGACTGCTGGAGCGATATTCAATCTCTGAATTGAAGCACGCTGTGCAGTACGCCTTGGATATTGGAGTCGTTAATGCTGATGCCATTCGTTTGATATTGGATTATCAACAGGAAGTCCCCAGCACACTATTTTGTTTGGACGGTCGTCCGCACCTGAAACTGGTACAGGTTGCTCAGACTAATGTTTCTGCTTACCAGTCATTATTACTTGGAGGTTAAAAATTATGAAGAAAACTCAAACCAAATCTGTTGTATTGTTGCAACATCATCTTAAGAATTTGAGATTACCAACGATCCTCAATGAGTGCGAGAAAGTAGCCGTTCGTTGTGCGACTGATAATGTTGATCATCTCGGTTACTTGTTGCAATTGAGTGAACTGGAACTGATTGAACGAGAACGCCGTGCCGCCGAACGGCGATTGAAGGCCGCCAAATTCCCGACTCACAAAACTCTGGATACGTTCGACTTCAAAGCCCAACCTTCTGTGAACAAAGTGCTTGTCAATGAATTGATGCGTGGCGAGTACATCGATAAGCGAGAGAACATTTTGCTGGTCGGGAATTCGGGAACTGGAAAAACTCATTTGGCGATTTCATGTGGAATCGCAGCTTGTGGCCAAGGGAAGAAAGTTCGTTTTTATCAGGTGACCGAACTGATTACGCATTTAATGGAAGCCCGCGAAGACCGAGATCTTCTGCGTCTCAAAAGACAACTCTCGAAACTCGACTTGTTGATTCTTGATGAACTGGGCTACGTCCCTGCCAGCAAGCTCGGTGCCGAACTTCTGTTTGATGTCATCAGTACGGCGTATGAACGAATGAGTTTAATTGTGACAAGCAACTTGCCTTTTGAAAACTGGCCCGAAGTGCTCGGCAGCGAACGTCTTACCGGAGCCACTCTGGATCGCTTAACCCACCGCTGTCATATTCTGGAAACCGCTGGCGAAAGTTACCGATTACAGGACGCTAAACGTCGCCGCACAAAAAGCTCAAGCGGCAAACCGATCAAGACGAAGTAAGAAAAGGACTCACCTTTCTTGCGAACCACAGCCACCTTCGCAGGAATCTCCCCGCAACCAGCGCTACACTTTTTGCCCGCCGGGCGCTACGTTTTCTGACCGTTGTTTACACCCACAGCCTTCGCACGGCTCACAGAGCCGTGGCACCCAAAAATATAAACCGAACAATCGACTTTTTTGTAAGACTCAATGATGGAAAAATGCCGAAAACTGGGATTGATCAGTGCCTCGGGCGTTGTGGTTTCGAGCATGGTGGGTGCAGGGTTATTTACAACTTCTGGATTTGCATTGGCTAGCCTGGGCAGTCCAAAGGTGGTGCTCCTCGCCTGGGTGGTTGCTGG
>JAESQE010000276.1 GCA_016765335.1 Planctomycetaceae bacterium | reverse complement strand
ACGGTTCACTCTGGTGGAGCTGGCCCGACCTATGCGAGCATTCATCCTTCAGGTCGGTTCTTGTTGGTGGCGAATTATTTTGGCGGTTCGGTTTCGGTATTTCCAATTCTGCCTGACGGTCGACTGGGGCAGGCTTCAGATGTTAAGACCGATGTTGGCAAAATTGGTCCTACTGTTGCGACAAATGCTCCTGTGGGGAGTTTTGCCTTTAGTGGGCATGATCGGACTCACGCTCATATGATTCAGTCCGATCCCTCGGGGCGTTTTGTGCTGCATGTTGACCTGGGGCTGGATAAAATCTTTGTCTGGAAGTTCAACGATAAAACCGGGACATTGACAGCGAACAATCCGCCATCAATTTCGCTGCCAGCGGGAGATGGTCCGCGACATTTTCATTTTCACCCCAACGGTCGCTGGTTCTACTCGATCCAGGAAGAAGGCTCGAATCTTGTCTTGTTCGATTATGATGCAAAAAAGGGTCTATTGTCCGCCCGTCAAACGATCTCTACTTTGCCTCCCGGGTTTACGGGGAGTAATTTCTGCTCTGAGATCCTCGTTTCTGCCGATGGAAAATTTGTCTACGCAGGGAACCGTCTGCACGACAGTATTGGTATCTTTTCCGTTGGGCCGGATGGTAAATTGACATACGTTACTGAAGAATGGACCCGAGGAAATTACCCACGCAGCTTCAGCTTTGATCCGACTGGTCAGTTTCTGTATTGTTGCAATCAGCGAGCTGACAGTGTTGCCGTGTTCGAAGTGAATCACAAAACAGGCGGGCTTCGATTTACTAATCACTACGCACCGGTTGGCAATCCCTCACACCTGGTCTTTGTTGACCTTGCAAAACGGAATTAAAACCAGGCTTTGCAGGAACTTCGCCCTCTCGAATTGACAATGGTTCGGCGGGAGCCTCACCCTCCCGGAAGGAATGCCATGATCGGTCGAGCAGTGCAGGCTTTAGAGGTTCCCTTACATAATAACGAATATTTACAACCTACTTTTGCCACGCCGTCAAGTTTTGGTTATAATTCACACCTAGTATTGATTAAGAATTATGGACTGATCAAAGTCGCAATCAACTACACGAAACAGATATTAAATTCGAATCGATTGATACCGTTATGATTAGAAACGCTCAAAAGTTTCTCTTGTGCTTGCTGGCAATTGTTACTGCGGGAGAATTATTGCACGCGGAAGAGGTGAACTTTAATCGCGACATTCGTCCGGTTTTATCTGAGAATTGTTTCTATTGTCATGGTCAGGATCCCAATAAACGCGAGGCTGATCTTCGGCTTGATGTGAGAAGTGCAGCTATTGAATATGGTGCAATCGTTCCTGGCAATTTGTCTGATAGCTTGCTGGTTGAGCGGATCAACTCGAAAGATGCTGACTTAATGATGCCGCCTGCGGATTCGAATCGACAACTTACGGTTGAACAGAAAGAACTGCTTGAGTTATGGATTAATCAGGGAGCAAAGTTCGAATCGCATTGGGCGTATGAAACTCCAACGCGTCCAGCTCAGCCGGAGACCAAAGATAAGCAGTGGGCTAGAAATGCTGTTGATCATTTTGTATTGAATAAACTGGAAGCAGAAGGCATCGCTCCTTCTCCCGAAGCTGACCGGGTGACGCTGATCAAGCGGTTATCAATTGATCTGATCGGATTGCCGCCTACTCGGCAGGAAGTGGATGCATTTGTCGCGGACACCGATCCACAGGCTTACGAAAAACTAGTGGATCGCCTTTTAAGTAGCAAGCACTATGGCGAACGGATGGCGTTACCTTGGCTTGATGCGGCACGGTATGCCGACAGTAATGGGTTTCAACAGGATGGCGACACTTGGCAATGGATTTGGCGAGACTGGGTTGTGCGGGCGTTGAATGAAGATTTGCCGTTTGATCAGTTTACGATTTGGCAACTTGCTGGTGATTTACTGCCCGATGCAACAATAGATCAGAAAATTGCCAGCGGATTCAATCGTAACCATTTGCTTAACGGAGAAGGGGGGGCGATCGCCGAAGAGCAACGATTTGTGATTCTGTTTGATCGAATCGATACCACGGCAACGACTTGGCTCAGCCTGACGATGGCGTGTGCACAGTGTCATGATCACAAGTACGATCCTATTACCAGACAAGATTATTACAGTCTGCTGGATGCCTTTAATCGTGTGCCGGAATCCGGGAAGCCACAACGTCAGTCGTCTCGAATTCGAGTTGCAGCTCCATTCATTGAATTGCCCACTGATGAAAATAAGACACGTATTGCCGACTGGGAATCGCAAATTGCCAAGGCCAGGGGTGAATCAGCAAAGGTTACCAATGCAGCGTATGCCGGCTGGCATCGTGGGGTTTTCTCAGATTCTCAACAGGACGACGTGAAGGGTTTGCCAGAGCCGTTGATCGCGATCCTGAAAAAAATGGAGAGTGATCGTAGTGACATCGAAAAGAAATCGCTTGAGGATGGACTGCGAAAACACTTTGATCAGAAAGTCCTTTCGACGATCGCTGGTAAACTTCCTGAAATCGGAAAGCTCAACAGTCTCAATCAACAACTTGCCAATTATCGTGGGGACCAAATTCCGCGGGTGATGGTGATGAGTGATGCGAAACCGCGTGAGACATTCATTCTTGATCGAGGCGAATATTTGAAGCCCTTGGATAAAGTATCGTTTGCAACTCCGAAATTTCTGCCACCACTTCCTGATGGCGCGCCAGCGAATCGACTTGGGTTTGCACAGTGGCTGGTTTCGCCGGACCATCCGTTGACTTCCCGAGTGCAAGCCAATCGGATGTGGGGATATTTCTTTGGAACAGGGATCGTCAAAACGTCTGAAGATATGGGAGTTCAAAGCGAATACCCAATCCACAAAGATTTGCTTGACTGGCTGGCAGTCGAATTTCGCGAAGGAGGCTGGAGTGTTAAGAAGATGCATCGCTTGCTTGTTACCAGTGCGACCTATCGACAAACGAGCCGAGTGACACCGCAGTTACTCAAACAAGATTCTGAGAACACTCTTTATGCACGAGCAGCCCGCTTCCGAATGCCTTCCGCAGTATTGCGTGATTGGGCACTTGCGTCATCCAACTTGCTGGAAAAACAAATTGGAGGCAAACCAGTTTATCCTTATCAACCTGAAAATGTATGGGAAGCTCTTGCGATTACGAAAGAACGAGACTTTACTTATCCGAAGTCTTCCGGAAAGGATCTGTATCGGCGAAGTCTCTACACTTTTTGGCGTCGTACAGTCAGTCCAGCCAATATGTTTGATGCCTCGAATCGACAGGCTTGTCGAGTTCGCCACTCCATTACAAGCACTCCTTTGCATGCTTTAACTACGCTGAATGATCCCACGTGGGTCGAAGCGGCACGTGTGCTGGCTCGACTTAGCATGCAAGATAGTAAAACGTTAAATACGCGGATTGAATTTGCATTTTGTCAAGTGCTGTGTCGAGTTCCTACAGAATCTGATAAGAACCATTTACGGCGAGCCTATGAAAATCAATTGGCAATCTACAAGGCTGACAATAAGGCTGCTATTGCATTGTTAAACGTCGGAGAGACACCAAGAGACGAATCCCTGAATGCGTCTGAACATGCTGCGTTGACAGTGGTTTGTTTAGGGATACTTAATCTTGATGAAGCCTTGACCCGTGAATAAGTTAAGTTCAATTACACTTTTAATATTTTTGTCGTAACACAAGCAGGAATGAGATATGTCGTTTGATCTCCACCACGAAAATGCCACCTGGTTCAATCGTCGGCAAATGTTTGGCACTGCTGCTTCTGGGATAGGAGTAGCTGCGCTGTCTTCGTTGTTAAACAAGGACAATGTTTTTGGGGCTGAACCAGGAACAAATAATGTATCGTCTCGCGGTCTTGGTGGACTTCCTGGATTGCCGCATCATGCTGCGAAAGCAAAACGCGTGGTCGTACTTTGGCAGGGAGGAGGACCATCGCACGTTGATTTGTTTGATGATAAGTCGGTGCTGAGAGATTTAGCAGGCAAGGATATTCCAGATTCCATACGAGGCACAACGCGACTTTCGACAATGTCTTCCGGCTACGCCAAGTGGCCCTGTGTACCACCGATTAAGCCACATAAGGCTTACGGAAAATGCGGAACGACAATGAGCACGATGCTGCCAAATATCGGTGCATTGGCTGATGATATTTGTCTTGTTCGTAGTATGAATACCGAAGCTGTTAATCATGCTCCCGGCGTAACTTACTTCATGACAGGGGCGCAAGTTCCCGGTCGTCCAAGCATGGGCGCGTGGCTGTCTTACGGCTTGGGAAGCGAAACGGACAATCTCCCCACGTTTGTGGTGATGACATCCAGCGATAAAGCCAAGACCTGCGGTCAGTTGTTTTTTGACTATTATTGGGGCAGCGGTTTTCTTCCGAGCCGATATCAGGGCGTGCGTTTTCAGAACACCGGCGATTTGGTGCCCTATCTCAACAATCCACCGGGCATCAGTCCCGCAGGACGCAGAGCGATGCTTGATGACCTGGCTGCTATGAATGCCGCCCATTTAGCAGAGTACGGCGATCCTGAAATTGACACTCGGATTTCACAGTACGAAATGGCATTTCGCATGCAGACAAGTGTTCCGGATCTCGTAGACTTTTCAGGTGAAACCAAAGAGACTCTCAAGCGTTACGGTCCCGATGCGATGAAGAAAGGGACTTTTGCCAACAACTGTTTGGTTGCCAGGCGGTTGTTGGAACGTGGTGTTGGATTCGTTCAATTGATGCACGCTGGCTGGGACCAGCACAGTAACTTGTTTACTCAACTCGAACAGCAATGCATCGATACAGATGGTCCGTCCGCGGCATTGGTCCAGGACTTGAAAGAACGTGGAATGCTGGATGACACTCTGGTGGTTTGGGGGGGAGAATTTGGACGAACACCGTTTGGTCAAGGAGATCCAGCGAATCCGATTGGTCGTGACCATTTCGGTAAAGCCTATAGCTGGTGGATGGCTGGCGGCGGAGTGAAACCGGGTACGGTTTATGGAGCCACTGATGATTTTGCTTGGAATATCACGGAAAATCCAGTCCATGTGCACGATATGCAAGCCACAATGCTACACCTGTGCGGCATCGATCATACTCGTTTAACTTACCGCTACCAGGGACGTCATTACCGGCTGACCGATGTGCATGGAGAAGTCGTTCAAGGCATTTTGGCCTGATCGAATTGCTAAGGGGAACCTCTATTAATTCAAATGGAGCACAGACATTCCTGTCTGTTTCGTTTGAGCATGCCTCAATTCAAGGCAGACGAGAATGTCTACCCTCCGCTCGCAATGTCTTTTTGAATTCCAGAGCTTCTTGAGGGCAGTCTGAATATAAGAAGTAGGCTAAAACCCCCTCTAACTCCCCCTTCGTAAGGGGGGGAACCAATTAATAGAAGTTCGGTTCAAGTGACAGCTGGCTGCCGAATTTGTTTGACGATGCGTTTTAAGTCCGAGCGACTGAAGCCGACCTCTTTGGCAGCTTTGGTAATTGTTCTTAACTCGTACGCACTGAGATCTCCATCCGCTAATGCAAGTCGAATCAAATTCTTGAGGTGATCTTTGGTGTAGGCAGGATCAGTTGCATCACCAATCGTACGTTTTGCCCGAGCAACTATTTCTTTGACCTTGTCGCGATCCCAGCCACGTTTTTTAGCCCACTTAAGTAGATGCTTTCTTTCATCAACATCAATCGTCTGGTTGACCAACGCCAACTGCACCAGTTCGATGAATTCCAGTTCTTCTAGTTCGGCTTCGCTGACGGTGTGGCCCAGATCCTGATCAAGTGATTGCTTAATTTGATGCTGTGATGCGATCGCTCGGTTGCGGGACAGGTAAAACAGGATGGCTCCGGTAGCCAGCATTCCAGCCAGTGTGATCGGATGATGAAACAGATAGCTGGATGTGATCGTCATGATGCTTATCAATGCACCTAAAATAAAACTGATAGCCCACACGCCCCACTGGACCATTCGTCCAACCAATGGAAGATGGTATATGAAGCCGGCGGCACTGGAAAGCAGTATCACAAAGCCGATGCTAATGCCCAGAAAACCTACTCCGCGGACAACCCATTTCAATCTGGTGAGGTATGATTTGATTGTTTTCAATGCGACCGTTCGTTTGCCGGCCACGAGATGATGAAGGACACCAGTGTCCTGGATAATTTGATCAATAAAACCGTCTCTTTTTACGGCATGATGCGCAATACCACGGCTCTGTGAATACATTCCAAAGTAGGTAGCAATGGGAGGAACGGGAATGCCTCGGTAATTAATTCGTTCGTCACCCAAATTGCTCGGCTGATGTTTTGATAGATACAAGTAATTGTCTTGCACGGTTAATTGTTTGCTTTGAGCAACTTCGCTTAACAAGAGGCTGGCAACGGGAATGTTTTGATTCGCATCGACAAACTCGATTTCCTCGGTTTCGATGGTTAGTTCGCCGACTTCGTAACTTTCCGGACGAAATGACTTTGAGGAGAGCTGCTGGGACAAGTCACTGTTGCGGGAATTACTTTCCAGGCTGCTCATCCATTCTTTACTCCAGCTGACGTGGCCTTCATCGTCTTCATCTCGATCCCAGGCGTAGATCTCAGCGGATCGATTAATTGTCAGGTAACCAACTAACGTTTCCACGTAATCCCCCGGCATCGTCAAGTCGGGCTGCATTGCTTCGGTATAGGAAATCAGCTTTTCGCTATGATCGGTGGCGAGTGTAGAGATTGCCTGGGTGCTTTTGGCGGCTCGGAAATAATCAAACCGGCCTTCATTTTTCCACAGGGCCACAATGGCTACAAGAACAATGATCGGACCTATCAGAACTCCACCAGACTTTTTCTTCGATCTTGCCATGAATGAACTCCAAGGTGATGCCTATCGTAAGATGGTGAAACGCGACCTGTAGTAGCCCAACTAGCGTTAAAGGTCAGTC
>JAESQE010000275.1 GCA_016765335.1 Planctomycetaceae bacterium | reverse complement strand
CAGGGTCGAGTGAGTGCCGCAGGCACCCGAGGATGATGAGTATTCTCATTTTCAATGATTCATCATACAACCCGAATCACCAGCAAGTTAACCCTATTATTGATACTCCTGGGGCTAGAACGATATTGATCTGTCCCTTCAATATTGCATCGGCTGCCTGTGTTTTCTTTAAAGTTTTATTCACACCCCAGCCACCCTCATGGTATGCAGGGTACAAATATTGTGGGTAATGCTCTATAATTTAATCTATCTTATTAAGTGGTTTCATATCAGGTAGCCAGGGAATTCATGTCGAACTCATCGACCAACCAGCCACAAAAAGTTTATGCACCGGAAATGCGGGTGACTCGATTTGATCAAGTCAGTTCCGGCATGCTCGCGATTGTTGTGGGGTTGATCGTCGCTGTGTTTGTTTTGGCAACTGCCTGGTTGATGAATCGTACAGAGAATGTTGAGTCGTTGGTTCCCGTGGAAATGATTGAGTTTCCCGGCGGCGCAGATGATGGAGCCGTTGATGAAACCCTTCTGGTCGAATCTCCTGAAGATCCCGTCCCGGATGCTGCCCCGGAAGAGACCGATGAGGAAATGGAAGTTGAAGAAGTTTTTGAATCCGTCACAGAATTAGCAGACGTTTCCGCAGAACAGGTTCTCCAACAGTACGAATCTGATGCCGTTTCCAGCGGAACAACCGGCAGCCGCGAAGGCAGCGGGCGTCGCACGTTGGGTTCGGAAGGCAGCGGGCAAGGTTTGCCTGCCGAACAGCGATGGTTCATTCAGTTTGCAAATCAGAATGACCTCGAAGAATATGCCCGCCAAATTGATTTCTTCGGCATCGAACTAGGGACAATTATTCCATCCGGAAAGCTCGTTTATCTTACCGGGCTGAGTCAGCCGAAACCAAATAAACGCGAATCTTCTTCAGGGAAAAACGAGAAGAGGATGTATATGACGTGGCAAGGCGGACAATTAAAAACTGCTGACCGGCTACTGTTCAAGAAGGCGAACATCGACGCGTCTAGTTCACGAGTGCTTCATTTTTATCCTGCCAAAACCGAAGCGATGCTATTAAGACTCGAACAAGCTTACGCCGATCGAAAAGTATCCGAAATTCGCAGGACGTATTTTCTCGTTAGGAAAGTTCGAAAAGGTTACGAATTCCAAGTCACACGCCAATCTCACTTTCGGTAAACGAGTAACGCAGCTTCCCGCTTGGGACTAATGCAGGTACTGCTTACGAATTTCAATGTTATCGAATGTTTTGAAAATCAGGAACCTTTAATTTACTGGATACCGGGTAGCACAGACAATCCCGTTCAGGGTTGTCTGTGTTGCGAAGCAACCCGAGGAATTGGTCAAGAAGCTTTCTCCTCAGGACGATTCCCGGGTAAACATGCATTGATTAAGATATAAAAAGGCAAAGCAACTTGCCACAACCTCGAGTGCCTACGGCACTCAGACGACCCTGAACGGGATCGTCTGAGCTACCCGGCTTCCAGTTTTTGATTTCAGGGAATCAACAGGCACGCAAAGATAGGTACAAGCACGCCACCCTACAGTCTGTATCCACCACAGGGGTCTGGATTATTATCGGAAAAACAGGTTATGCAGAATGGGACAATTTTACCATAAGGGAACCTCTATTCATTGAATCCCAGAGATTCTCGAATACCGTTTGGTGATAAAAAACAGTTCAAAACCCCCCTCTAGCTTCCCCTTCGTAAGGGGGAGAACCTACTTAATAAGAGGTTCCCAATAAGTGCATGAGCAGATGCAATTACTGGTAAATGCCAAAAATATGTTTTTTTTGAGTGATTCTAACCGCCAAGCCGAGATCGTGACCTAAGTTTGAGATGATCGTATTCAGAATACAGATTAATATGAGCCGTGAGGTGAACCGCGAAGGTACCTCTGGAGTATTTCGGACCACTATTGCGAGAACCATGCTAATGTCTAAGATTTTTGGAAGCCAGGAACAACCTACTGACCGCCGATCACGATCTAGCAATTCAGATTACGACGGCCCGGACCAAAGACAATTTCGAGATTCGCATTGCTGTGCACGCCCTGAAGTTACCGAATTAGCCCAAGCTGTTGACCAATACAAGCTGCATCACCGCCGACGGTTTATTACCTACGAGGAACTTTACAACGTCTTCACTGAATTGGGGTACTCAAAAAGCACCGAAGTAACAGCTGTTGATTGTGTTTAGGGAGTCTCTATTAATTCAAAATTCACTGCGAGCGGAGGGTAGACATTCTTGTCTTCCTTAAATTAAGGCCTGTTCAAATGGAGGTTGCCTTTAATACCAATCCCAATGAAAACTCTCGCAAAGCCCGATTGATCATTTGCGAAGCACCGGGAAAACTTGCGTGGTGATAAAGTAGAGCTTACCTTCGATGGTCACGAGCAGCTCAGGCGCCCAATCGTCAATTTCTTTTCGCTGTTGATCCTCAAGCGTTTCAGCAGCTTGATAAAAAGGTGTGCCCGACATTGCAGGGCCAATAATTTCTTCGTTCTGCAAATACTGAAACCGTTTTGGGGTAACAAAATCGGTGTATTTGTAGCTTGTGCGATAGCGAAGAATTTCCTGCCAGTTCACCAGAATTATGCTAATTTGCCGCGATGAAAGCTTCTCTCGAATTTCTTGCGGGTCGCGATTCTTCCATTGACCTTCAGGCAGATTGGAATCCGGTTGACCGATCCAGTTTGCAAACAAGCTGTGATCAAAAACTGTGTTGTAATCGTAACCAAATTCTGCATCAAACAGTTCGGCCTCGCCAACTGCAAGCACTCGCCCTGTGTGTGAAACATAGTACCGATTCAGCCAGACAACTTCTGGCGAGGTAATGCTGGCTGTCACTCTTTTTGCATCAGCCAGCGGAATCAGATAAGCATTGTATCCACAAAGATCTGTTGTGATAAATGCCAGATTGTAAACGATGGGTACCAACAGCAGAATTGCGAATCCTCGTTTCATATTGACTGCCAGCCAATTCGCACCAATCCCAGCAAGAATCGCAGCCGCAGGAAGCATCGGCACCCAAAAACGATCGATGCGATGCGTCAACACCCACCACGTTAAAAACAGCCAGGTCAGATAGATGGCAATCCAGCGAACCATCAGGTTCTTGCGAATGTATACACAGAACGCAATTATCCCGAAGCCAAGAACCAAAGGGGATTGCCAATCGTTAACACTCGTGACATCAACAAAACTTGTCCACAAATTGGTCAGGTGATGATGGCCCGGACTGTGACCAGCTTTCCATTTTGCATCGAGCTGAGAATCCCAATCACTTCCTCCGAAAACCGAGTACAGTAGCGGATAAATCGGGTTGCCGGTTTCGCTATAATTCTTAGCCATCCATGGCCCAAAGTTCAACAACACGCCAAGTGAAAAGATCGATGCTGCAATCCCCAGCTCTTTCCAATTGCATTTTTCCCGAAGGACATCTCGAAGATAATAACCAAGAAAAAACAAAGCAATCGGCACTGTCACTGAAATCAATCCGGGATACTTGCACGAAGCAGCTGCCCCAGCTAGAAACCCCGTACACAACACATACGCCCGGGCTGGTTTTTTCTTTTGAGGTTGAGAAATTGTTACCGAAACACCCAGCAGCGTCGCCGCCAAATAAAGAGACAATCCGCCTTCGGTGTACGCGATGATCGAAATTCGATAAGTCCACGGGATTGTCAAGTACACAATCGCTGCGAGCCAGCCAGCTAACTCCCCCCATTCACGTCTCACAAACAAGAAGATGCACATCGCTGTCAAAGGGGCAAAACCAGCAAGAATTGTTTTGCCAGCGACCGCTCCCCAGTACCAGTCACCATGAAGAACCATGCCGGTGAGTGTCAGCATTTCGGTCATAAACGGAAAACTGGTGTAAACATTGTGAGGCAGAAAATAAATTTCGCCTGCCTGGAAATACTCTTTAGGTCCGCCAAAGTGATATTCCTNCACATCAAAATCGGTTGAAGGCAGCATCGCACCTAACGTCATTGCCATCAGGAATGGTAGCAAAATCATCGTGCCCCAAATCCTGGGCGAAGACAAGGGCAACTGTGCGTTCGACACTTTTTCGTATCGAAGATTGATCCCAGACTTGATGCTCCCAAGCCAAGCTCGAAAACCACCCGCATCTTTAACTTGAACAATCATCCATAAAAGCACAATCACTGAATAGACTGCAATAAACACAGGCCGCTGCAACAAGCCGAGTAACCCCAACCCCAGGGTAATCAACGAAATTCCCGACAGACCTACCGCCAACGAAATCGCGTGCCATTCCAGTGGACCAGTGCAGTTCTTTTTTCCGCCCACGAGACGAAACAGTAAGCTCCCCAGAAAATGAGCCAGCAGATAAACCACAGATGCAATCAGCAAAAAACCAGCTCGCTCGGGAAAGTATCTCCATCCTGAAGCAGCAGAATTTTCATCACGAATCGGTGCGATGTTTTCGAGAAGAAAATAGTCCGCCAGTTGCCAAACGATCCAGCGAGTCGGCTTATTCCCATTTTCAAGTTCCTTCGCGTTCGGCAATTCCTGAGAATAAAAGAACAGGTAAAACGCAATCAGCCAGACGCATGCCAGCAATGCAGCCATAGGCCACTTGGCGGCTGGCGGCTTCACAGGGGAAGATGTCGAAGATGTTGAAGCTGTATCCACAAAAGTTCCTTACTCAAAACAAAAGCATTGTGGTAATTCTCGCATTGCCTTGAAGGGAACACAACAGTGAGTTGTAGAAGTAGGCATCTGAGGCCTTTTCCAAGGCTTTGATTTTTTGATTTAGATTATTTTATGATCTCACCAATTATTTATCAATCGGGCTGCCGGTGTTGAACTTGAGGCATCGTAACGGACACTCTGTTTTTCAGGGGAATGGCAGAAACGAAGTCTTATTTAAGGTTCCCCTGAGTCTTTCTCTGTGGCCTCTGTGCCTCCGTGGTTTATTCTACTTTTTCCTGTTGGATTAACGGTAGATGAAATACTGCCGTTGTATCAAACGGATTCCCTCTGATCCGGTATTGTTGTAGCAGCCACGCATTGACAAAGAATATCTCGCAAATTCTCCAGTTCCACGCCAGTCATATGAGGGACCGTGACATGATAACCGCTGGCAGATTTCATGTAATTGGGAACGCGTTCGGGGCCAGCGTAGGAAACGTTCAGATCGATGCCGATACGTTTGACGATACCAATCTCAAAAATCCCAACCCGCTCGATCTGACTCCATTGATAATGAGTTTCTCGAAACCGTGAAACAATTTTCAGGCCTGTGTCATCAATTTCCAAATAACACGAACCCGGTAAAATGGTGATCACAGAAGCTGCAATCGCAAGCGAAAACAGGGCCACCAAATACAAAGCTTCTATCACTCCATGAAGCACCATATAGATGCCTGCAACAAACAAGAGCACAGAGATGACAAGTACTGCGGTAGGTTGAATGATATCGGGTGTAAGCCGCAGGGGTTCAATTTTTGAAGATGCGTTATCGCTCATAATATCCCTCGATGCCTGACAATGATCGCAAACAGGCGAACACCTTGAAAGTAATCTTGTGCCGATCTAATGACAATCAAGATAATAAATGGTATCGTCTGAAAGCTTGGGGATACTTTTGAAGCCCCCGAAGGATGGAGATTCTTCCATCGAAAATCTATAGTTATTATAGACAATAAATACATAAAACATAATCTCATCGTGATTCAGCATAGGGAAACTTCGTGGAATCACCATTACTTTACCTCACGGGTCTGTTTGCATTAGGCATTTCTGCACAGTGGCTTGCATGGAAATTGCGTTTACCTGCAATTTTGCTACTACTGGGATTCGGATTTGCTGCAAATCTTTGGTGCGATCCGAAAGAAATTATAAGTGACGAACTCTTGTTCCCGTTTGTCTCGCTGTGCGTCGCTGTTATTCTGTTCGATGGCGGTCTCAGTTTACGTTTTAGTGAATTGAAATCGACTTCACGTTCGGTGCTGCGACTGGTGACCGTGGGATGTTTGATCACTTGGGTGCTGGGCACGGTTGCTACGCGTTTGCTGATCTTTTCCAACTGGTCAATGGCAGCCATTGCCGGAGCTATTTTTACTGTCACAGGCCCTACGGTCATAGGCCCACTTCTCAGACAAATTCGCCCCAACGCATCGGTCAGTTCGGTNGCAAAATGGGAAGGCATTGTGATTGATCCCATCGGGGCATTGCTTGCTGTCCTGGTGACAGTCGCAGTAACGGCTGACTCTCTGTCCGATGCAGCAGCGGACGTGGTTGTCAGTATCGGAGCCACGATTGCAATCAGTGCTGTGTTCGGCTACCTGTTTGCGATGGCGTTGATTCAGCTATTTCGTAGACACTTAATTCCTGATTACCTTCATAATCCAGTGCTGCTTGCCAGTGTGCTCGTTGCTTACACCGCATCGGACTGCCTGCAACCTGAATCGGGCCTGGCCACGGTGACCATCTTTGGTGTCATTATGGCGAATCAAAAAAGTGTCTCCATTTCGCATCTGATTGAATTCAAAGAAAACCTAGGTGTTTTGCTCATCTCGGTGCTCTTTATTCTTTTGGCATCACGGTACCGGTTTGTTGATCTGCTTCATNTGGGATGGCCCGCGTTTGTACTTCTTTTGTTATTGATTTTTGTTATCCGGCCAGTCGCTGTGATGATTTCCACTTATGGCACTACCTTGAAATGGAATGAACGGATTTTTCTTTCCTTCCTGGCTCCACGAGGAATTATAGCCGCTGCGGTGGCGTCTGTTTTCGCTTTAGAGTTCAGTCATTTAGCCCATGATATCAATGTCAATGCAGAGTTTCTGGCAGAAACCCAGCAACTCGTACCTTTGACCTTTCTTGTTATCGTAGGCACGGTCGCATTTTACGGTTTGAGCGCAGGACCGCTGGCTCGCCGACTGGGCATTTCTGAAGTCAATCCGCAAGGTATCCTCTTTGCAGGGGCTGACCGTTTTGTTCGTGACATTGCCTTGGCAGTACAGAATGAAGGATTCCTGGTTCAACTGATCGACACCAACCATCAGCACGCTGCCGCCGCGAGAATGGCTGGATTGCCCACATGCAACGCGAGTATTCTTTCAGAATATGCCCGCGCAGAACTCGAACTCGGGGGCTTAGGACGCTTCATTGCGATGACGCCCAATGATCAAGTCAATGCATTGGCTGCCATTGAATTTCATGAAATTTTTGATCGATCCGAACTCTATCAGGTCAAACCAAGTACGCCGAACAAACAACGAGTCGCCCAGTCACACGAATCCAAACGTGCTCGCTATGTGTTTTCTGGCGGAACCACATACCACACACTCAACGAGCTGTACGACAAAGGATTTGTCGTGAAATCAACAAAACTAACGGAAGAATTTGACTACCAGACCTTCCGAGAAAAATACACCCCTCAGGCAGTCCTTCTGTTTTCGATTAACGAAGCCCGAGAACTAACAGTCTTCACAGATGAAATTGGTGCCAACCCACAAGCTGGGGAAACACTGCTGGCGTTTGTCCCCGAGCAATCAGGCATCGTCCCATTAATGTAACCGCCGCCGTGACACAAAACTGTTCTCCCCCCCCCCCTTGGATAAGGGGAGAGTTAGAGGGAGGCTTTAAACTACTTTTTATATTCAGACTGTCTCCAATAATTTTTTTGATGCCAATTCAACACAAACACAGAATCGTTTTTTATGCCAACTGTTACATCGACCGAACTTTGGGATCTGATTGAATCTCAGTTTAAGCCAGGAGTTCTGCAATCGTTTTCGCTAACTGGCCCGCACTCCAATACAGAACTTTATTCTCACAAAGTAGTTGCTCGCCCGATTGAAATCAAAGGCAAAAAACAACTCCATTGGAAGTTGTACGCTGTAGACGGTCGGCAAACACACGAGAATATTTCCTGGAAAAAATCCTTAGAAAAGGTAAAAGCACTGCTAGGCCCGGGCTACCGTAACGCTCATCTGAAAACGACTCAGGAAGAAATTCAGGTTCGGATGCTGAAAAAGTCAAAGGTGCAGATTTCACGCAAACAACTCGAAGCACCAGTTCAAGCCGCTTCTCAATCGCACGATGTCAAAAAGCAATACCTCTTCCCCGAAGGCGCGCCTTGCCCTTTTCTGATTGCAACCGGCATCATGTCTGAATCGGGAAAAGTGCATCAATCGATGTACCGCAAATTCAGACAGATCAACCGCTTTGCCGAATTCGTGTACGATGTCCGTGAACATTTCCCGACAGATCGACCCGTTCGAATTGTCGATTACGGCTGCGGGAAAAGCTATCTCACTTTTGCAATCCGTCACCTGCTGGTCGAAAAGCTGGGCCTGCAAGTGCAGATGCTCGGACTAGATTCCAATCAGGAAGTGATCGATTCTTGCCAGAAAACCAAAGACGATTTGCAACTCACCGATATTCATTTCGAAAAAGCTCACATCGCAGAAGCAGACTTGAAAGCTCCCGTTGACCTGGCGATCTGGCTACATGCGTGTGATACCGCAACCGATGACGCGTTGGCTCGTTCGGTTCAGCTGGATGCGAAAGTCATTTTGGCTTCTCCCTGCTGCCAGCATGAATTTTACAAGCAGGTCAATAACGAGTCGCTGCAACCGCTATTAAAGCATGGCATCTTACGGGAACGCTTTGCTGCAATGGCCACCGATGCTTTGCGAAGCCAACTTCTGGAAACCATCGGCTATCGAACACAGATTATCGAATTCATTGACCTGGAACATACCGCCAAGAATTTGCTGCTACGCGCAATCCGCACAGATTCCACCGAGCAACACCGCAAACAATCCCAGGCTGCCTATCTCGCAATGAAGCAGTCTCTGAACATCAAACGCTTCCATCTCGAAAAACTACTCGGTAAACTGCTTCCAGAGTGAAAGCTGAACGCGTCAATTGGTTCTCCCCTTGCGAAGGGGGAGTTAGAGGGGGGCTTTTTACTACTTTTTCCTCTATTAATTCAAAAAGACATTGCGAGCGGAGGGTAGACATTCTTGTCTGCCTTGAATTGAGGCATGCTCAAACGACACAGACAGGAATGTCTGTTCCCCGTTTGTGGGAATGTCTGTGCTCCATTTGAATTTTTAGAGGTAACCTTAATCGAGTCGAATTCATCCTATGACAAACCTTACCGAAACAACCATGAATCACCCATTACGCCTGGCTGTGCTTATTTCTGGTGGCGGGACGACGCTTGATAACTTTGTGAATCATATCGAACAGGGAAAACTCTCTGCTGAAATTTCGTTAGTCATTGCATCTCGCGAAGACTGTGCAGGCATTGAGAAATCAAGAAGTTACGGATTTCCTACTGAAGTTGTCGCTCGCAATCAATACGAAAACGTCGAGTCATTCAGCGATGTGCTGTTCGAGCACTGTAGGGAACATCGAATCGATTTGGTTATTCTGGGCGGTTTTCTTTCTCTGCTGAAAATCCCAGAAGATTTTCGGGGACGTATCATGAATATCCACCCTTCATTGATCCCCGCATTTTGTGGCGAAGGATATTATGGCGGCAGAGTTCATTTGGCTGTGTTTGATCGAGGAGTCAAAACGACAGGTTGCACCGTCCACTTTGCTGATAACAAGTACGATCACGGTCCGATTATTTTACAGCGAACCGTCCCAGTTCTTGGAAGTGATACTCCCAAATCTATTGCCCGGAAAGTTTTCCTGGAAGAATGCATTGCCTACCCGGAAGCAGTACAGCTTTATGCCCAGGGGAAAGTTAGCATTCGAGAAGGCCGGGTCTGGATTGCAGTCGAAGACGAAGCTGATTGATACCGACACGAAAGAATTCTGTGCCGGCTACCTACTGGTTTAACTAGCGTTAATTGGAGTCGGCTTAACAATTCTGGAATATGATTTCCTGACGTCTCAACCAGCGTAGCTGGTATTAAACAGGAAAGATTGAATAAACCACGGAGACACAGAGGCCACAGAGAAAAGTCCAGGTGATTCTTATTTCATCGCAACACGAGACAGTATATCTCTTGAGTTATATTGATTGTTTTACTGCCACTTTTTTAACTCGGTGTCTCCGTGGTAAAATAAAAAGTGTCCGTTTTTATTTGTTCCCAATCGGGACATCAAAAGCCTCTACCCAAATGACTAACCTTTAACGCTCGTTGGACTACTACAGTTCTGATCCGCGGTTAATTGGTACCCCGATCATTGTGCCGTTGAAGACCATGACATCTTCGACGAATCCCTGGAAGTCAAACACCACTCGTTTTCCGGGACGGACTTTTATCACTTTGATCAGAATGATTAATCGGGAACCAGGAAAGACCGACCTTCGAAAGCGAACACTCTCCATGCCGCCGAAGCCGAGGTACTCCCCCCCGAGCAGATCGTATTTTCTTGCGAAAAACCCCCCGAGCTGGGCCGCTGCTTCACACTGAATCACACCGGGCATCAGCGGAAAACCGGGCATGTGCCCAGTGCACCAGAATTCGTCATCTGTGATGTCCTTGAAACCGACCAGCCCCTGACCTTCTTCGTCGATATAGACGATGCCGGTTAACTGTTCCATTGCGTGCCGTTGCGGATTGATTTTCCGGATGTCATCAATTGTGTACATCGGGTTATCAAAATCGTATTGTGAGTAATCGTAAAGCTTGCGTGGCGGCATAACCGGCACCCTCCCTGACACATCTTTTAATATGTTGCTGGTAAAGTAACGTTTCTTTGGTATGAGTTGGGCACAGAATACACCATGCCGGTAATAAAATAAATGCGAATTTGAAATTTTCGATTTTCCACTGGACATCCGAGGAAAAAACCCTCAAAACTGCCTGTTTCAACGAAAAAGCCACGCACCTTACGATACGTGGCTTCAACATGCAAAGAGCAAGACCGGGTAGCTCATACGATCCCGCTTGAGGGTCGTGTGAGTGCCGCAGGCACCAGAGGGGTTCTATTACTATCTCAAATTAGTGAGATAGGCCGGAATATTCCTACTTCGAATCGAGTCTGCATGCGATGAAGATTTCATCTTTCTCGGGTTGCTCCAGAGCAACGCAAAGCAATTCCGGCAATCTTATCTGAGGCGGAAGCTTCTTGGTTAATTCCCTCGGGTTGCTACGCAACACAGACGACCCTGAACGGGATCGTCTGTGCTACCCGGCTTAACAAAATCAGAAAATGCATGCAACAAAAAAGCCACGCACTTTACGGTGCGTGGCTTTGATTCGAATACGATTCAGAGGTTACCCAAAGGGGGTCTCTATTACTCTTCCAAATCGGCAGCTGAAATTTTGATGTCGCCTAAGTCGAGGACTTTCCCAGCTTTAATTTCCACTTCGACATCTCGGTCGCCATCTTTTTTGACATAACCTGGGACTTCGTGCCAGATGCGGAATTTATGTTCGCCTTCAGGAACAAGTTTGATGGTGAATCTGCCTTCTGCATCGGTGACGATAGCATAAGGATGTTCGCAGACAAACCAGTTCGCAGTCATCCAGGGATGAATATCGCATTTGACCTGCATCGGCAGTGGTTCGCCTTTGGCGAATTCGATATCGATTCCCTCTTGATCGTTGGCAGCAACTAACTGATTTAAACCTTGGTTTCGTAATGGGAAGGTATGAATGTTGTGTCCGCAGGCATCACTGTTGGTGCAGTTAACCTTTTGATCGGTTCTTACAATCATCGTGTGAGGAATGAAGCGGCAACCTTTGTTGTCGAACTTCAGAGTTGCTTCCGCTGATTTTTTCAGATCTGGATGGATGTCTGGAGTCCCTCGGCGTTGGTACAGAAAAACAACACAGTTGGCCAAGCCTCCTTTTTTTCCAACGATCAATTTTTCGTCAGGGATTGCATTGACGGCACAGATCCCGGCATCTTTGGCTGTTGGATCATTCTTTGCAACAAGATCAGCCAGCTTCGGTGGAGCTCCATCGACAACAATTCTTCCAGTGATTGTGCCCCAGCCTTGAGCAAACAGAGACTGCGAGCTTAGAAGCACTGCGATTGCCAAAATTCCGGTCATTTTTTTCATGAGTTGATTCCTCTATTTAATTAGAAATGTAATTTGTATTCCGTTGATGACCAGCATTTTCCGGGCACCAACGTGTTGTGTTCATGCAGAACTTTTACGACGATCGAAACGACACTCCCAGCCGATCTCATCACTCAGGAGACCGTCTTGGAATCTCTGAAGGTAGGGGATAGCGAATCGAGCAAAATCTGCATTCAACGCTTCCATTCTGGTAGGATGGGCAACAAACGCCCACTCCCATCGTACCAAGAAACAGGAGCACGGGCGAGTGTTTAATTCCTGATTTGAGAGAAAAACACCAGCAATTCCCCGGCTAGGTAAGATAGATCAACGAGGACTGATGACATGCGTATACAAAACATCGGCTTGGGCAATTCTGCGATATCGACAGTTTGAAGACAGACTCAACAGAACTTCTAAAATTGAATTCCAGAGTTTCATAGAGACAGCTTGGCTACAAAATGTAGTTTAAAAACCCCCCTCTCGCTCCCCCTTCGTAAGGGGGAGAACCTATTTTAGAGGTTCCCTGAATTGTGAAATGGCAGTCAGTCTGCCAGAATAATGGTTCGTTACATTTTCTCCACCGGTTATTACAGCACGAACGGAATCCCATGATTAAAATTGTTGCCCCGACTCTTATGATCTTACTGTTGGCCAGCTTCGGTTTTGCCGCTGAGAAGAAACCATTGAAAAACGAACAAGCAGGCGTTTGGCCTATTGAACGACTGAAAAGTGAGATCCCCGTATTTCGAACGGTTGATGACGCCGGCCCAATCCATTCGATAATTTATCAGGGGGAGACAATCAACGGGCAGCCGAGTGAAGTGTTTGCTTTTTATGCGTCGCCCAAAACATTGGGGACAGCGAATGGCAACGCCAAGGTTCCCGGCATCGTTCTGATTCATGGCGGAGGTGGGACTGCCTTTTCAGATTGGGTGCTGATGTGGGCTCANAGAGGTTACGCTGCCATTGCAATGGATTTGTCTGGTCATCGTCCGCCTGCNCCCCGGTATGATTCCTCGAATAAAAAGATTTCAGATTTCAATCACAAGGGCGCCCAGCGGGTACGACTTAAACTGGGCGGATTGAATCATGGTCATGTTGAGAAATTCCAAAACATTGGCGGTACCATTGATGACGACTGGCCCTACCACGCAGCTGCCAATGTTATGCGAGCACACACGCTGATTAGAAGCTTCTCTGAAGTTGATCCCGAACGAACCGCTGTCACCGGCATCAGTTGGGGTGGCTACACAACCTGTCTGGCGGCTTCACTGGATGATCGTTTCAAAGCGGCGGTCCCTGTTTATGGTTGTGGTTTTCTTCATCAAGGGGAATCAGTTCAAAAGCCTGCGATTGATCGTTTGGGAGATCTTCGAAACGTATGGGTTGCAGCATACGATCCTTCGAGTCATCTTGCCAAATGCACTGTGCCCACCATGTGGGTTAATGGCACGCACGATGTTCATTACGTTCTGGATAGTTATGCAAAATCATATTCGCTAGTGCAAGGACCAAAGACATTTCGTATCCAACCTCGAATGAGTCACAGCCACCCGGCTGGTTGGGCGCCCAAGGAAATTGGAATTTATATTGATTCGATTCTCAAAAAAGGAACGCCTTTGCCTGACGTGACTGAGATCAAACTGTCTGCACAGGGGACGGTTACGGTGCCTTTTGTTTCTGTAACGAAAGTTACAAAAGCGGAGTTACACTACACCACCGAGACTGGACTGCGATCCAAACGCAAATGGAACAGTATTCCAGCAACGCTTAGTCACGGCAAAGCAACTGCAACAGGCTTGCCTTCCAATGCAAACACCTGGCTGATGACACTAACCGACGAACGAGGTGCGATGGTTACATCAGAAGTGCAATTCCGGTAAGCGTCTAACGTGGCCTGATACCCAAACAACTTAAAACAGGGTAACGTTCCCTGCACCGCAATAATTACTCGAACCCTGATAGTCTCCCGTAAAAACAATGAATGCTTTTCGAACAATCATGAAAAGTCCCTGGGCAGGGGGAATATTGACGGGGCTGATTGCCTGGGTGATTGTCATCGCGACTCTCGATCCCAGCGGAAGTTATCCGGGATTAGGGCAAGGGCCAGGCTTAACCGTTGATGAAGTTTTTAATGTTCAGCAAGGCGTGCTGTTGGTTGAAGTGATCAATGCGTATGGCATTTGGGTTCTCGATCCNGTTAACGTGCGTGAAATATTCGGAGAAGGAGGAATCGTTCCGTATCTTCCCGATCATCCTCCGTTGGGTCGGTTGCTACTCGGGCTAGGGCATTATGCGATGTGGTTGGCTGCCCCGCCGGAATCACCAATGGGGATGTCGGTCACAGCTTGTGCCCGTTTCAGCTCTGCAACATTATTTGCTTTGACGATCTTTCTGATTGGAGCTACCGCAGGAACGTGGTTCGGTCGATCAGCCGGCTGGTTTGCAGCTATTTCTGTGTTGATGATGCCTCGGGTATTCTCGCATGCTCATATTGCCTCGTTGGAAACCTGTGTGAATTTAACTTACGCATTGGCGGTGCTTTGCTTTGCAGATCGCTGGGGGAAACTGCTTGTCGAGAAAAAAACAGTATCCAAAAAAACTCAACCGCTGAACTGGAAAATTGCCTTGCTTCCCGGTGTGATGCTTGGCTTGGCGATGCTGACGAAGATCCAGGGCTTTTTAGTTATCCCGCCGATCATTTTGTGGGCTTTATGGAACTGGAAGCAACGTGCAATTCGACCTTTGTTTGTGTGGGGACTGTTAGGCGGCTTGATTTTCTTTTTCGGTTGGCCTTGGTTATGGCTTGATCCTATCGGTCNTCTACGCCAGTTTCTTGGTTCGGCAACAGACCGTACAAGTTTGAATGTTTGGTACCTGGGGCAGGTCATTGCTGATACTGATATCCCCTGGCATTATCCGTGGGTTCTATTCGCAACTACGGTTCCTGTGGGGCTGCATTTGCTGGGTGTGACCGGAGCAATAACAGTGATTAAACGAGAATCTAGAGATCCTCGCCTGATCCTTGTGTTGCTGTGTATCGTCTTTCCGTTGTGTCTGTTTTCTACTGGTGCAGCAATCTACGATGGCAGCCGACTGTTCCTGATGGTCTTTCCTTTGTGGGGACTATTTATCGGGCTGGGGGGAAAGAAATTATGGGACTGGCTGCGGCAAAAGACATCTCTTAAGAAAGCTTGGGTTGTTGCGATATTATTTTTTGCGTTCCAAAGCTGGGGGATCGTTTCGATGCATCCTTGCCAACTGAGCTATTATAATTTGCTGGCAGGAGGATTACGCGGGGCAGATGTGATCGGCCTGGAAAGAACTTACTGGAGTGATAGCATCACGCGATCTTTTCTACAGCAGTGTGTTGGAAAAATACCCCGAAATAGTGTCATCGAAGTGACGCCGGTTTTGCATCAGTTTCAGCTTGAAGAGATGCAAGCCCAGTCGCCAATCATCCGCAGCCAAGGCTGGACTCTGCGACCGTATTCTTTAGATGCTCAAAGCTCACAAGGCAAGCGGCCTGGTGAGGAAGCTCGATACGTCATGATCTTCTATCGCCAAGCCAGCTTACCCGAACAATATCGAATAACCAACGATTCGGTACCACCGCCGGTCCCGTTGGTTGAGCTAAAACGAGAAGGCGTGCCCTTGGCTGCGGTGTATAAATTAGAGTGATATCGATCTTCAAAAATAGAATCCACTGTTAACCCAATACCAGCCCAGATAGACGTAAGCTTTCATGTTTGCGTTCTCGTATGTATCATTCAGGTCACGAAAGATTCCCTGGAACACGCAAAAAATCTACGAGCCTGACATCTTTTAATTTCTATCAAAAGTGAAATCATGAATACAAAAATCAGAAGCTTTCTGTACTGCCTTTCAATCACCACTTTATTAATCCCGTTGGCGATTGCCCAGTCTGCCGAACCTGCACCACCGAAAGGTTTCAAGGCGATTTTCAATGGAAAAGATCTCACCGGTTGGCATGGACTGAATCCGCACAGCGTTGCCAAGCTGACGGGAGACAAGAAGGAAGCTGCCCTCGAAAAACAGCGAGCCGAGTTCCCTGCAAACTGGACCGTGGAAAACGGAGAGTTAGTGAACGATGGCCATGGCCCGTATGCAACAACAGACAAAGAATTTGGCGATATCGAATTGCGACTGGAGTACAAAACTGTCGCCAAAGCCGACAGCGGCATTTACTTGCGTGGCACGCCACAGATCCAAATTTGGGATTGGCATCAGGTGTTCGATCCGAAACGACCAACCCGTAAACCGCATCTTGGTTCAGGCGGTTTGTTCAACAACTCTCCTTCTGCCATCGGTCGCCATCCCGCTCGACGTGCAGATAAACCGTTCGGACAATGGAACACTTTTCGCATTCGTCAAATTGGGGCGCAAACATGGGTTTGGCTCAATGACAAGCTTGTTGTCGATGGAGCGATTATGGAAAACTTCTGGGATCGCACCCAACCGCTGCCTGCCAAAGGTCCGATCATGCTCCAAACACACGGCGGCGAAATTCGCTGGCGAAACATTTACGTGAGAGAAATTGGAAAAAAAGAAGCCAGAAGAATTCAAGCCGCCAAGCCTCCGTTACCAAACCCAACAGAAGCCGACGTCTCTTACGGATCGCATCACAAGCAGGTACTTCATTTCTGGAAAGCGGAATCTGACAAGCCAACTCCCGTCCTGTTTTTTATTCATGGCGGCGGGTGGATGGGAGGCAATCGACTCAGCGGCTTGACGAACATGCTGCCAGCAATTTTGGATGCAGGCATTTCGGTCGTATCAGTTGAATATCGTTTCATCCCCGAAGCCACAGCTGACGGAGTTGTCCCGCCGGTCAAAGGACCATTACACGATGCGGCTCGCGCACTCCAATT
>JAESQE010000274.1 GCA_016765335.1 Planctomycetaceae bacterium | reverse complement strand
AGAAGCTGAAGGGCAATTGCTGACCCTGCTTGTCTTTCTCTGCTTTGGTGCTGCTTTGCTCCCGATGGCTTTTGCGAATATCACGTGGATCGGTTTTTTCTACAGTTTGATGGGGCTGACAGTGCTGAGAATGTTTCCTGTGGCAATCAGTCTTGTTGGAACGAAGCTGCGACCGGAAACTCGCCTGTTTGTCGGCTGGTTTGGGCCACGGGGAGTTGCATCGATTGTATTCGCCTTGATGCTTTTGGATGAAACAGCGGTTCCTGCTCACAAGGAAATATTCGCAGTAGCGATGATGACGGTTGCTCTTAGTGTCCTCTGTCATGGATTAACGGCCTATCCGCTGGCAAAGTGGTATGCGAGCCGAACAGAGGCAATGAAAGATGCTGGCTCGGCTATCGAAAATGAACCAATCACCGAAATGCCGTTTCATTGTAATTCGTAGGAAAAAATGGAAATTCCCGCGAAGGAATCATCCAAGAAGGGCATCAAACCTTCCGTACAGATTTTCGAACGACCGGAATGATTTGGAGTATTCCCTATGTCAGCAGGACAAGATGATATTTTTCTGAACGCGATTCAACGATTGGACAAGGCTGCTCGGTTTGTTGAAATTGATGAAGAAGCTTTGGAGAAACTGCGTCATCCAAAGTCAATTTTGCAGGTTTCGATCCCTGTACGCATGGATGACGGAACTCTTCGTATCTTCCAGGGATATCGCGTTCGGCACGACGATACTCGCGGCCCCACCAAAGGAGGTATTCGCTTTCATCCGGGGGTGCATTTGGGCGAAGTGAAGGCGTTGGCGTTTTGGATGACATGCAAATGTGCTGTGGTCGGGATTCCGTTTGGAGGCGGAAAAGGTGGGGTCATTGTCGATCCCAAACAACTTTCCCGAATGGAGTTGGAGCGTTTGAGCCGTGGCTATATTGATCGCGTTGCCGATTTCATCGGGCCTGAGACCGACATCCCAGCCCCAGATGTCTACACAAATGCAATGATTATGGGCTGGATGATGGATGAATACTCAAAAATCCATCGCAAACGTACGCCGGATGTCATTACCGGCAAACCGATTCCACTGGGCGGCAGCCTGGGACGCGACGATGCGACCGGGCGTGGTGCGTACTACTGTATCAAAGAACTGGAAAGGCTGAAAAACTGGCAGCCGACTGAAGTCAGCGTGGCAGTTCAGGGGTTTGGAAATGCTGGGCAGCACGTGGCAAGGCTGCTTCATGCAGATGGTTACCGCATTGTCGCGATCAGCGATTCCCGGGGCGGCGTTTACTGTTCTGAAGGTCTCGATATTCCTCGCTTGATCGAATCCAAAAACAAAACGCGGCGAATTGATACAGTCTACTGTGGAGGTTCTGTGTGCGACTGCCCTGTTTGTGGAACCGGAGAGTGTCATTGCGAAAAATGTCAATGCGGCGATGGAGCAGGAAGCAGTGCCATTTCCAATGCGGAATTGCTGGAACTCGAAGTCGATATTCTGATTCCCGCAGCTCTTGAAAACCAAATCACTTCTGAGAATGCGATTCGAATTAAAGCTCCTGTAATTGTTGAAGTTGCCAACGGTCCGACAACCAATGAAGCGGACGAGGTTTTATCCGAACAAGGCAAGCTTGTCGTTCCCGATATCCTTGCCAATGCGGGTGGTGTTACAGTTAGTTATTTCGAATGGGTTCAAAATCGAGCCGGGTTTTATTGGTCACAAGATGAAGTGCAGGATCGTTTGCATCGCATCATGGCTAAGGAANTCAATGCGATTTATGATCTGATGACAAAGCATAAAATCGACATGAGAACAGCAGCCTACGCCCAGGCATTAAAGCGTATTGGCGATGCGATTGAGGCTCAAGGAACGTGCAGATACTTTTCGAACGGAGCATCGACGAATTAAGGAATTACAAAGAAGCGTAAGGCCTGCTATTGCGGACCATGGAATGGGGGACCGAATCCTCAGCGTGGTCCGCGTGTAGCGGTCCCTACGTTTCTGTGTGGTTAATTTTCTCCAGCAAGGATTAAAGGAATGAGCGAATTACAGTATTTAGGGCAGGAAATTCAACAACGTCTCGGATCTGCCGAGGAGAAAGGTCGGTTGTTGCAGAGTGAATTGCAAACCAAAATGGCTGATCTCGAAAAGCGGTATGCAAAGTTTGAAGAGTTAGCTATCGAGATTATGACTGATGTGATCGATCCAAGAATGGACAGATTGGTTAGTTTTTTCGACAATGCAAAATTGCTTGATCGAGATGATGCAGGAAAGTTTTTCTGTATCGGTCAGTTTGATCACTCGGCTCGATTTCCAGCTTCAGTCGAACTGACTCTTTCCATTGCTCACGATACAGAAATCAAAACTCTATTACTGGTTTACGATTTGGGAATCCTCCCGATTTTCTTCAAGTTTGAAGCTCACGACCAAGCTGTATTCCCCCTGGATGATCTGGATCAGAAACAGGTTGCGGAGTGGGTTGATGAGAAGATATTGCTGTTTGTTGATACCTATTTGCGACTCGAAGAAACAGAGCAGTACCAGCAAAGTAGCCTCGTGACCGACCCGGTCTGTGGTATGCGGTTTCGCAAAAGTATTGCCTCGGCAGAAATGAAGCATGCCGGTCATACCTTCTTTTTCTGTTCGCAAATCTGCCATGAAAAATTCATGGCAGATTCTCAGCGGTTTATTGCGAGCTGAGAAGGTGTTTTGTGAAGTTTCAGTGAGGTGAAAGCATCCAATAAAACAACAAGTGTGTCATGATTATGGGATCTTGTTGAAAGTCAGAGAGTCGACGTGTTGCCGACTCGGTCCCGAGTAATGATTACCTTACTTTGAGGAGGCCTCGAAATGTCTGTCTGTCAGTATAAAAACAAGCCATTTGGACTGAGCAGGCTCGTGTTGTACCTCGCCCTGGCAGTGCTCGCTGCTCCTTCTTTCTCAAGCTTTGCCGATGCGCAGGATCGCACACGAAGCACAAGCAATCGGAGATTGCACCCCGGGAAAGGTTACTGGTCGAACCAACGAGCTTCTCGAAGTATTCGGCACGCACAGGACTATTCGCGGGATTTGTATCACTATTCTCGCCAGGGAAAAGGAGTGACGCCGGACGTTGCAAAATCAGAATCGGAAGGGCTTGGTAAGAATATTGAATCGGCTAAAAAAGAGTTGGCAGCATTATCCAAGCAGTATGAAGGTGATAAAGAGGTCCAGACTGCATTGAAGGAAATCAACAAGCATCTTAACGATGCTGGCGCAACACATGGGAATCTACACGGTGAGTGCTGCAAGGATATACCGAATGGCGATGCAGTGATGGACTGTTGCAGCGATATCACCAAAGAGTTAGATAAAGCCGCCGCAGAGCACAAGGCACTGTTACGGCTGCTTGCTAAAAGAAACCAGGAAAAACAACCTGAAAAGAAAGCGGATAAGTAACAAATAAGTATAACATTCTCCCGCAGGGCCTATTATTTTCATTACCAATAGCAGGCCCTGTAGCTACTTCTGGAAATATAACCGGATATCCCCAATGAAACCTTTCTCAATGAACTGTAACGTCTACCGTACTTGGCTTTTGGTCTCTGGCATCCTGCTCTCCGCTGCAATGACTCCCTCGGAGGTCGTAGCACAATTTGGCGGCGGCAGTGACAAAGCACTGGCTGCTCAAATCCGAGAACTGCAAGCCAAGGTCGATAAGCTGGAAGTGATGTTGAAGAAAAACCCTGACGGTCAGGTGAGTTCCGATATGAAAGACGGTTCGATGTCGGATATGAAAAAGAAAGGTGGCATGGATAAGCCGATGGCCGGAAAAGGAATGATGAGTAAGAAGAAAGCAATGATGGGCGACAAAAAGGGCATGGGGATGTCTGGCGACAAAGGCATGGGCATGTCCGGCATGGCGATGATGGGTAAGGTGAAAGGGACAATGAATATGCAGGTTCCTTCGGCATTGCCTGGGTTTGCCGGGGCATCGCACATTTATCACATTGGTGCCACCAGCTTTTTCCTGGATCATGCTGCTCACATCACACTGACTCAGCAGCAACAGGGCGCATTGAATCAAATGAAAGAAAAGGTGTTGCTGAATCAGGCAACCTTTGACCGTTCGACTGCCCAGGCAGAGCAGGAACTGTGGGTCCTGACCAGTTCCGACACTCCGGATGCAGTAAAGATTGAAGCGAAAATTCGTGCCATCGAAAAACTGAGTGGCGATAAACGAATTGCCTATATCCGTGCAGTTGGCGAAGCTGCTAAAGTCCTCACCGACGAACAAAGAAAAATGCTCGTCGGAGCCTTGCCCCCGGAACATAAAGAAGCAGGGAAGTAGAAGCCCAGCACCTACGTCACTCGAATCGGATTTAAAAATAGATACCTACGTAGCTTGGTAACGAGTAGATTAAGTTCCCAAATGACAAAAACTTATTTAGTCAGTTTTGCAATGGATAAAAAAAGACCAGGCGAGCCGGGGGCATTACCCAGCTCATTATGCTCTCTTGTAACTGGTAGCCTATCATCCGATGGTCAGCAACATCGACGCTCAAAAGTGACCAGGACGATCACTGGTCCGGCTTGCTTGCGATTTGTCTTGAGTCTTTTGATATTTTGTGGGTCGGTTTTGAATGCTTCATTTTCCTTCGGGCAGGATTCAGATTCCAAGGGAGCCGGGCATTTGGGGCATCATCCAGGGCAGGGAGGTCCTCCGGATGGTGATGGTCCTCAAAACGCCGGTCCTGCTGGCAAAGGTGGAGGGATGATGGGCGGCAAAGGCGGAGGGATGATGGATGGCATGATGAAGAAAATGGGTGCCCCGAAGCCTAAAGAGATGTACTCCAAACTGATGGACCTGCCCGATTTGCCGCTGGAAGAACGCGTTCAAATTGAACAGGAAGCCCATCAGAGGATGCTGGAAGGGACTGCACTACTTTCCGAAGGATTGGACGAATTATCAATCGCCGCTTCGAATGATGATTTTGCTTCCATGCAAATTGCAACAGCAAAAATGCGTGAAGGCCTCTCTCGTTTTGAAAGTGGCTTAGCTGCAAATCGTGCTTTGGCTGAAGGAAAGTCTCCTCGCAATGTGGCTCTCACCTGGTTCAAACGGGAAATGAATCTACTCCCTCCCGCTGCTGCCCCGCCCGGCTTCCATTTTTTCGGCATGACACTGTTTCACACGTTAATAATGCTGCTACTGGTTCTTTTTGCTGCGATTATGATTTGGATGTACTTTTTCAAGATGCGACGAGCTGCTGCGTTGCTGGAAAAACTGACTGCTGCAAAGCTGGGTGCAACAGTTGCTTCTGATACATCCGTAACAGCGGATCCACCTGGCGATTCAAAACCGTCTACTCCGCAAAATGCCCTCTCGGTCGCAACAGTTTCCTCGCCAGAAGCAACCTCAACAAGTGCTGTGGCTGATTGCTGTGCAGAATCGGCAGTCGATTGTGAATCAGAAAGTGAAACATCTGACCGACCGGATATTTCGCAAGGGTTACTGCGAGTTGCCAAGCGGAAATTGTGTCGGCTGCGTGTGGCTCGCATCTACCAAGAAACAGACGATGTCAAAACATTCCGACTTGTTGCCTGTCATGGCGGCAGTCTTCCTTTCAGTTATTTGCCCGGTCAGTTTCTCACCGCGACTTTACCCGTCGGAGAGAAAAAAATTCGTCGTAGTTACACGATTTCATCATCACCAACACAAGGTTACTACTGTGAAATCACCGTAAAGCGTGAAGACCAAGGGGTCGGATCCCGTTACCTGCACGACAATATTGAAGAGGGGAACACTCTGGAAGTGCAGGCGCCGAGCGGCAAGTTTATTTTTACGGGAAAAGAAGACGATAGCGTTGTGCTCATTGCTGGTGGTGTCGGAATTACTCCAATGATGAGTATGACCCGTGCTTTGACAGACATGGGATGGTCTGGCCAGATTTATTTTATCGTTGCCTGCCGAACTCCAGATCAGTTCATCTACCAGGAAGAACTCAAAACGCTTCAGCATCGCCATTCGAATTTGCACATGCATGTTGCAATGAGCCGCATTGAAAAAGAGGTCGGTGGTTATCACGCTGGGCGACTCTCCAAAGAGATGTTTGCAGGGTGGGTTCCCGACATTGCTTCGAAATGGATCAATTTGTGTGGTGCACCGCAAATGATGGACAGCACCAAGGTGATGCTGGCAGAATTAGGGGTCCCCAAAGAAAACATACACTTCGAGAACTTTGGTTCGCAGAAAAAAACCCGTAAAAAATCAGCCCCGCCCAAAGAAATAGCCAAAGTCGCGGCGAACAAGACAACAGAGGCAGCCGCGTCTGTCAATTTTTCAACTTCCGAAAAAACGACACCGTTTCTACTGGATGAAACGATCCTTGAAGCAGCTGAGCGGGTCGAAATTGATATCGATAATTCGTGCAGAACGGGTATGTGTGGAGTTTGTGTCGTCAAGCTTCTTTCAGGACAAGTGGCAATGGAAACTGAAGACGGCCTGGAAGATGATGAGAAAGCCGCTGGCATGATTCTTGCCTGTCAGGCGAAATCGACGGGCGATGTGACGGTGGAGGCGTAAGCGATGAAAGAACGTGAACGCGCCGTCGTCACCGGTCTGGTTGTGCTGATGCTGATCGTCTGGCTCGGCTTTGTTTTTCATCAGTCGCCCCGCTTTGCCGGAAGTTTCTGGGGCGGGATGCTGGGTCTGAGCGGTGCTGTTTTGATGCTGGTGCCGCTGGCGTATTTGATTGTAAAAAGAATCAAATGGCTCAAGCCGCGTGTGACGAAGTATGTTTCGATGCGCACCCTTCTCGCTTGGCACATTTACGCAGGGATTCTCGGCCCGATTCTGGTCCTGCTGCATACAGGGCATAAATTCAACAGTTTGCTTGGAATGACACTGACCACGATGACGCTCATTGTTGTGATCAGCGGATTCATCGGGCGTTATTTAATGAATCGGTTTTCTACAGAAATCCGCGAAAAAAAGTCCCTGTTGAAAAAACTTCAGTTCGAGTACCAGCAGGTTGCCGATCAACTAGTCGGTGCTCCGCAAGTGGGGACGGTTTTGCTTCCATTTCGCGGGATCCTCGGCCAGTTGACTGCGAGTTTTTTCATTCGTGACTTTCCAGACGACGCGACTGGCCCTGTAAACGTTACAGTGGCCAGCCCTTACACGATGCTGCGTCTGTCGGAATCGATTGCTGATATTGAATACGCAATCAAAACACACGAAACGTTTAAAAAGTGGTTTGGAAAATGGCTGAAATTTCATATCATTGTCTCTGTCATTCTCTACCTGTTAATGGCGCTGCACATTTGGGCTGCGATTCATTTTGGGATCAGATGGATCACTCCATTTTATTCAAGCACTTCGTATTATTCTTCAACGCTTGAAACGGGCACGAAGTCTCAGTTACGTTCGTTTGAAAATTCCCCGCAGAGACAAAATTCCCTCGCGGCGGTTGAAAAGTTTTCGCTCCATTTTGGAAAAATTTTCAAGCAACACTGGCGAGAATCGGTTGTTATTCATGGAATCCGCACAACGGTTTTCGACTACGCTGGTATTGCGAAAGAAATTGGAAACCCGGAATCAAATTATTCTCAAGCCATACAGGCACTTCAGCAGGTCGATCCTGAATACCTAGGAGGTGGAAATCTTGAAAAAGCATTCTGGATTAACGTCTATAATTTTGGTGCGATGAAAATGGCTTCCGAGAAATATCCGGTCACATCAATCACCGATCCCAAAATCAGTGACGGCAATCCCTGGAAAAAGAAAGAGATCCGTATCGGGAACGGACAGTATTCGCTGGTTCAAGTTGAAAAGGAAATCCTGCTCAAAAAATTCGACGACCCACGCATCGTGTTTGCGGTAAGTTGTGCCGCAGTGAGTTGCCCAGATCGAACCGATGAAATATTTTCCGCAGAGAAAATTGATCAACAACTTGAAGATATCGTAAAAGGACTGCTAAGTAATTCAACCAAAGGGCTCGCGATCGGCAAACAACAAAAAACAATCATGCTTACGTGGATACTGAAAGCTGATAAAAGGCTGTTTGGCGACGGAAGCGATGACGGCCTGATCGATTTTGCAAGGTATTATACAACGGATGAAAATCGCAACTGGATCGATGCCAACCGAGGCGATATCAAACTCGAATTTTTCAAACACGACTGGGGCTTGAATGATATCGCTCTTGCTGACAAAGAAAATTGACGAAAACTCGGCGAGTCACAGCTGTAACTAAAATTTTTCGCATAATGTAGGATGGCGTGCTTGCACCCATCTTTGTGTGCCAGATCGCGTTCAATGGTAACTATTCAGTGATGGGTAGCTGAATAGTTACGTTCAATGAAAAAAACATCAGGGTCGTTTTGTTTCAGCACATGTTCACGAAATGGAGACTGAAAAGATGGGTGCAAGCACGCCATCCTACTACAAAAAACGAGATAACCCTGTTGAAATATAACCCGTATCGCATAAAGTAGCTTACTATGATGAAAGCAAAAAAGAAAAAAAAGAAATGGACTCTGACTCGAATCCTTCTGATTGCCGGCTCGATCTGTTTTGTTGTTTTGTGGATGATGACGCCGAGTGAATCGGCATTCAAACAATCGATCACTTGGCAGAAAATGACCGAACCGGGCTCGCTTTCTGCGGCTCATCAACAATTGAAAAACAACTGTGCGGCCTGCCACACGCCGGTTCAGGGCGTAAAAACGTCGAATTGCATTGTCTGTCATGCGAACAATGAATCGCTTCTACAACGACAACCAACCGCTTTTCATGCCAGCATCAGCAGTTGTGTTGAATGCCATTTAGAACATCAGGGAATCGATAAGCGTCCAACGAAAATGGATCACGAAGCGTTGGCAACAATCGGGCTGAGGCAGCTCAACAGCGAATCGAAAGAGAGTGAGAATTACATTCTGCGGGAAGAGTTGATCGCTCATTTCAGTGACCGTGCCGCACCGCATGCCCGTATCACAAGTAAAGAAACAACGCTCAACTGTCTGGCGTGCCACGCCAACGATGACCGCCATCTCAAACTGTTCGGTCAGGATTGTGCGCAGTGTCATGCGACAGACAAATGGACAATCCCCGAATACCGTCACCCTTCTGCTGCATCGATGGACTGTGCTCAATGCCACCAGGCACCGCCAAGCCACTACATGAAGCACTTCAAAATGATCTCAGCCCGTGTCGCCGGAAAACCGCATGCCCGCGTAGATCAATGCTTCCAATGCCATCAAACGACTTCCTGGAACGACATCCTGGGAACCGGCTGGTACAAACACCATTAGAACCAGTTTCACAACCTCTTGAGTATAGTGAACAAGCAGGCGAGTTGCCAGAAGCCTTCGAACAGATGAGTGTGGTATTCCCAACGAGTATTGAGGCGGCGATAGTGAGTCATCCAGTCAAAAGTCAGTTCGGCTCGATACCGTACCGCGCAGTAATTTCGATCGCGACGAGGGAGCCTGCGGGCAATCTTTTGATTGATACGTCTGCGGTAAGGGGCAATCACGTGCACCCCCTTTTTAGCACCGAGGACCGTTGTGTAGTTAGTTGTTCCGGTGACGATGATGGCATTCTTTGGGAAGAAGCACGGAATCATCAACAACATTCGTCGTGTCCCACCCTTGTGCAATTGCAGTGTGGGAACCAAATTGGACGAGCATCGTACGGTTGTCAATTATTTGAATTATTGTGAAACTAGAAATATACCCGGCTTTCCCAACCTTTACCGAAAATGGAACATAATCGCCATCAAACGCCATTTTTTTCGGACCGACTTGAATGGTACTTGTCAACTTTACCTTGGTGGTTGTTTCGTAATGTTTTTTGTGTAAAGGGCTAGTTTCGGCTTCAGGATATTCCCATTCTTTCAGGCTCCGTAGGGTGCGATCTATATTTTGATGGCTTCAATGTTGCCTGATTTAGTTCCTTTCCTGGGCAGGTTTTCTTTATTGAGCTGCGGCTTCTCGTCTTCCCAATCGGACGCACTTTGGTGATTTGCGACACAACGGATATCAACTTCGGATCGCGTCGTCAGATTGAACAAGTTGGTCCGACTGGTAACGGATCTGGCCAGGGATTTTTGCTGCACAATGCAATGATGGTCGATGCGGATACGAAATCGATTCTGGGAATCGCCGGGCAAACAATTTGCTATCGCCCAAAAAAGAAACACAGCAAGAAAGAAAGCCGTGCCCAGCGACTGGATCGTCCACGTGAATCACAGATTTGGAGCATCGTGATTGATGAGATTGGTCCTGCTAAAAATGATTCTCAATACATCTATGTATGCGATCGTGGAGCTGACAATTATGAAGTATTTTGCCATCT
Organism: Planctomycetaceae bacterium; assembly: GCA_016765335.1. Lineage (GTDB taxonomy): Bacteria > Planctomycetota > Planctomycetia > Planctomycetales > Planctomycetaceae > Rubinisphaera. The sequence continues at coordinate 1,412 of JAESQE010000274.1, read as the reverse complement.
GGTTCAGCAGAAAAACGACTGGGTAAATCGCGTCAAAGAGAAGAACCGGTTTGTATTAAACGAGCAGGGCGAAACGGTTAAATTGCAGCAAATACTGAATGATTCTCCAGTTCGGGGCACTTACGAATTGAACTTGCGTGCTCGCCCCAATCAGCCTGCTCGCACGGCGAAGATTGAAGTTCGCACCGGCTCGTTGTCGATGCCTTTGACTCGTCAGAGCAGCGCAGGGGTGAAGGCTTTGAACCTTGCTCCGATTGCCATGAACGCGGTGTGGATTCGTGAACCCGATTCTCCAGAAGGAGTACGTCCACTCGAGTGGATGTTGTACACTTCGCTTGCCGTGGACACTTTCGATCAGATTTGGGAGATTGTCGAAATGTATGAAACGAGATGGTTGATCGAAGAATACCACAAGGCGTTGAAGAGTGGCTGTCAGGTTAAAAGTCGTCAGTTGAAAACAGGTCCACGGTTGGAAGCGATGGTCGGTTTGATGTCGGTGGCTGCGGTGCGTTTGTTGGAAATGAAACAACTGGCACTCAGCGAACCGGAGCGTCCCGCTCGCACGGTGGTTCCGAGTTTGTGGCTGAATATCTTGCAAGCGGTTCGTAAGAATTTACATTGTGAAGAGGAACTGACGATTCGAGATTTCTATCGAGAAGTGGCGAAGCTGGGCGGTTTTTTGGGCCGCAAATCCGACGGCAATCCCGGCTGGCTGACCGTCTGGCGAGGCTGGGAAAAACTCCAAACCCTGATCCGCGGCGCAGAGCTTGCCATCCAACTAAAATGATCGCTAAAAAATGTGGGGAACGACAAGGCAGGAGCTTGGTAACGCAAGGGCCAGAAGCTCCTGCTTCCCGATATGACAAAAACCTTGAACACGAATCAGTTGATTCCCCACAAAAAGAAGCAAGAGCTTGGGGACGAGAGAAAGAGAGAGAATTGGTAAAAGAACATTTGCCGAAAAGCGTCTGGCAAATATTTGCCCACGCTACGCCGCTAAAGTCGCGTTCCTTGGGAACCTCGCCGGCGAATCCGTTTCTCAATGCCGACGATTCCGTATATCACAAATCCGATTCCTAAAATGATCCCCCATTCAGTTAAGCCGATTGGAGCGCTATGAAACATGATGTTCATGATTGGCACATATGTAAAAGCAAGCTGAAGAACAACCATGACCGCCACACCACCTAACAGCCAACGATTACTAAATACGCCAACCGCAAACATGGACATGGTAAGTGACCGGCAGTTGAATAGATAAAAGAGTTCTCCGACAACGAATACGTTGACAGCGGCAGTCCGCGCCGCTGCTTCACTTTCACCATGAGAAAGTTCCCACTCAAATAATCCAAACGAACCGATCAGCAACAAGACACCCACGAGGACAATTCGGGAGACCAGCGAACGCGATA
>JAESQE010000273.1 GCA_016765335.1 Planctomycetaceae bacterium | reverse complement strand
TCTGCGTCGCGATCCGTTATTTGAAGAACTGCAAGCCAAGGAAAGCCTCAGCGATCACCAGCCTTTCAGTCGCATGCTGGTCAAGTTGAAGAAGGAAATCATTGCCTTTGGTGTTGAAAGGGTCAAACCTCAGCAATATACGTCAAAAAGAATGTCTGCTCCGGAGTTGAAAAAATGGCTCGACGAAGGGCGTCCGGTGACGTTATTAGATACTCGCAACGATTACGAAGTGAAATTGGGAACATTCAAGAACGCTCATATTATTGGCGTGGATCAATTTCGTGATTTCCCTGAAGCGGTCAGGCAACTTCCAGAGGAAATGAAAGGCCAGCCGATTGTCACGTTTTGCACCGGTGGAATCCGTTGCGAAAAAGCGGGGCCTTTTATGGAGATGGAAGGCTTTGAAGATATCTACCAACTTGAAGGGGGCATTCTTAAGTACTTCGAACAATGTGGCGGCTCTCATTACGATGGCGATTGTTTCGTATTTGATTACCGTGTCGCGGTTGATCCTGCATTGCAGGAAACTCAGGCGACGCAGTGTTATGCTTGCCAGATACCGTTGACGCAGGAAGATCAGGAATCGGACAAACATACTCTGGGGGTCTGCTGCCCGTATTGCTGGGAAGAAAATTCAATAAAACCAGAACCGACCCTTTCGGATCGTCAACAACAAATTGAGAGCGTGATTGATCCATTGCCAGGCAGTGTTTCTTATACCAATAAACGACCGTTGAATGTTCCCGGTAAATACGATCAGTGGCAGTTGATCGATTTTCTATGCGATTATCACGAACATGTTTCTCGCGAACAGTGGCTCAAAGTTTGTGAAGACGGATTAATTCGTGATCGACATCGAGAACTGAAAGCAGATGAAAAAGTGCGGGCAAGTCAACGGTTGCTTCGTTATGTGCCAGATACGGTTGAACCAGATGTGAATGCAAGAATGGAAATTATTGTTTGGGACGAACCTTTAATCGTCTTCAATAAACCTGCACCACTTCCGATTCATCCTTGTGGACGCTTCAATAAAAATAGTATGACACAAATTCTGGATCTTGCATTCCCAGATCAGATTCTGCGTCCTGCTCACCGTCTTGATGCGAATACGACCGGTTTGATTCTGTTCACGAATCATCGAGACGCATCCCGGAATTTACACAAACAGTTTGAAAAGGGCCTGGCACAAAAAACGTATCTGTGCAAAGTGCATGGGCATCCGCAGTGGGATGAGCATGTGTGTGATCTCCCCATTTCTCGTCAGGTAGGCAGTGCTGGCGCACGAGATATTGATGAAGAGCAGGGCGATCCTGCCCAGACACAGTTTAAAGTGCTTAGTCGTAATGCTGATGGAACAAGTCTGATCCAAGCCGTGCCGTTGACCGGCAGGACGAATCAGATTCGTGTCCATCTTTGGAGAGAAGGTTTTTCGATTGTTGGTGATCCGACCTATTTGCAAAATCAGGAATCTGGTAAAAGTCAAACGTTATCCGTCGATGCTCCGGGCATGGCTTTGCATTCATGGAAGATTACTATTGAACATCCGACACAAAATGAAATGGTTTCTTATGAGACACCCAAGCCAGATTGGGCCAGCTAATAATTCGCATCAATTGTGAGTATCTTCTTTATTTGGTTCTCCCCCTTACGAAGGGGGAGTGAGAGGGGTTTTTGAACTGTTTTTTATAACCAAATTGTATTCGAGAACCTCTGGCATTCAATTAATAGAGGTTCCCTTAATGAAAAGTGATTCAAAGCGATGTCTGTAACCGCCGAAAAGACGCCTGAAGAAAAAGAGCAATTGCCTGATCAGGTGATTTTCTTTGATGGCGTTTGCGGGTTGTGTAATCACTTTGTCGATTTTGTGCTCAAGCTTGATCGTGATCAAGTCTTTCTTTTTGCTCCCATTCAAGGGGAGACAGCTGAGAAATATTTAAAAGCAACTGATCTCGACAAGATGAAGAGTATCGTCTTGATGAAACAGGGGCATGTTTTTCGTCATACAGCTGCGGTTGTTCGAGTGTTGTGGGGACTGCCCGGGATTTGGAAAATTGCAGGCTGGCTTCTTTGGCTGGTTCCTGGTCCGCTGCGAGACATTGGTTACCGCTTGGTCGCAAAATTCCGCTATCATTTATTTGGCAAGAAAGATGTTTGCCGGCTTCCCAGTCCCGAAGAACGAACTCGGTTTTTGCAGTAAGTTTCGTGATACGTTTACGGATATTTCTTGCAATCGCGAGGCTGCTGGGCACATGCTGGTACGCAATAGCGTACCCTACGTCCTTGATGCTCCATTGAAAGGGTAGCTCATACGATCCCGTTCAGGGTCGTGTGAGTGCCGCAGGCACCCGAGGCCAAGCAAGGTACAAGGCCGGAATATTCCTACTTCAAGCAAAGTCTGCATGAGATGAGAACTTAATCTTTTGGGTGCAGCTCAAAATGAACAAAAAGCAATTCCGGCAATCCTCCAAGAGGTAGCTTGGGGCCAACTCCTCGGGTTGCTACGCAACATAGACAACCCTGACCGGTTCATTGATTTTGGTGTGGGGCATCGCCTTCGTGTGTGACTCAAATTGCCAAGTTTCAAACACGAACAGGAAAAAAATTGCAAATTGCAGGTTGCACAAATGAAATGGTTCTAGCCCCAGAAGTATCCGCAATCAATCATTAGAGGGTCTCTATAAATTTCAAGAGGATACAATTTCACTTGATCTGCATTGCCAAACTAACACTACCAAATATAATCAAATTGAATGCAATGAGGAAATTCGCACAATGTTTTCTAGAAACGAGAGGACCGTTATGAATAAAAGGTCAAGTTCCTGTTTGACATTATTTATTTTCGCTTCAGCTTTTACGGTGTTGCAAGTAATTGGATTAAGCTCTCTTTCAGTAAATGCCTATGCACAAGGCAAGAAGCAAATTGATGACTGGGCACAGTTTCGAGGAACTGGCGGAAGCGGTATCTCGACTGCTCGTAACTTGCCGGAAAGGTGGAGCGACACCGATAATATCGTTTGGAAAACAAGGCTTTCTGGTGCGGGGACATCGAGTCCTGTCATTATTGGTGACCGAATCTTTCTGACGTGTTATCGTGGATACAGTGTTGCTGGGGAGACGCCTGGCGAGATGGAAGATTTACGGCTCGATGTTATCTGCTTGTCTCGAACAAAAGGTAATATTCTTTGGACTAAAAGTATCAAACCGGATTTCCCGGAGCAGCCCACCATTCGCGATGAGCATGGTTATAGTTCAAGCACACCTGCTGCAGACAAAGATCGTGTTTATGTCTTCTTGGGAAAGACGGGAGTGTTTGCATTTGACTATGATGGAAATCAAGTCTGGCATCGGCAAGTTGGATCGCAACTGAATGGATGGGGATCGGCAGCCTCACCTGTTTTGTACGAAAATCTATTGCTTGTAAACGCCAGTGTTGAAAGTGAATCACTCGTTGCGCTGGATAAGAAAACAGGCAAAGAAAAATGGCGGGTTAATGGCATTAAAGAAGCATGGAATACGCCGTTGTTAATGAAAAACATGAGCGGTGAAACAGAACTGATTGTTCCGATCGTTCAAAAAATCCGCTCTTTTTCACCGAAAACTGGACGCGAGTTGTGGACCTGTGATACCGGGATTAACTGGTACATGGTTCCCAGTGCAGTTGCCAATCAGGGAATTGTGTACTGTATTGGAGGTCGTTCGGGGGACTCGCTGGCAATAAAGACTGGAGGAATTGGCGATATCACTCAAACTCATTTGCTCTGGAAATTAAATAAAGGGTCAAACGTTTCCTCACCGATTTTTTATCAAGGCTATCTTTACTGGATGCATGAGAAGTTGGGGATCGCTTATTGTGTTGATGCCTCAACCGGGAAAGTTATTTATGAAGAACGCATTCCACGTGCGGGACAAATTTATGCTGCCCCGGTGCTTGCAGATGGAAAGCTCTATTACCTTTCACGAAATGGTCGTACATTTGTAATTGATGCAGTTCCACAATTCCGTTTGCTCGCTACAAATCAATTAGAAGAAAGAGGTCGATTTGACGCCAGCCCCGCGGTGGCTGATAATAAATTGTTTATTCGCTCAAATAAATACCTGTATTGTATTGGTAAGGAGTAAAGTGGCATGCTCTCCCAATGCCGATTCACTTGCAATGAGAGTCTGCCAACCTTAATAAAAACTTGCGTCAAGCCATTATCGTGGCCTTGTACCGACAAGGGTTTAGAGGACATAACAACGCGCAAACAAATACGCGAATGCGTATAAGGATTGATGATAGATGATAATTCGAGAACTGTGTTTATGTTTGGGGCTGATTACAGGACTGTTCGCGGGGACGCACTCTTTGCTTGCTGAAGGTCAAGACCGTCCCAACATCATCTTGTTTATTGCGGATGACATGGGCTGGGATGATTGTGGTGCTTATGGGCATCCACATATTCAAACACCGAATATTGACCAGCTTGCCCGCGAAGGGATGCGGTTCGATAATGCCTATTTAACGTGTAGTTCTTGCAGCCCGAGTCGTTCGAGTATTATTACAGGCAGGTATCCTCACTCCACCGGCGGAGCGTTTCAGTTACATAATCCTTTACCTGCCGATCAAATTACATTTGTGGAGTTGCTGAAGGAGGCAGGCTACTACACATCGCTTGCTGGTAAACTGCATCCTGGAAAAACGACAAGGGATCGATTCGAGAAAATATACAGCACTGGGAAAAAAGAGACGGGCGGATGTGGAGAATGGGTGAAGTCGTTACAAGAACGACCTACGGATCGTCCCTTCTTTCTTTGGCTTGCCTCGCTTGATCCACATCGGCCCTATTCTCCAAATATTATACCGAAGCCTCATACCTCAGCTGATGTTGTTGTGCCGCCGTATTTACCCGATGTCCCGGAAACCCGAGGAGATTTGGCACTGTATTACGATGAAATCAGCCGCTTCGATCATTACGTAGGCGAAGTTCTTGATGAGCTGGATAAGCAATCTCAGCGAGATAACACCATGATCCTTTTTATCAGCGATAACGGTCGCCCATTTCCTCGCTGTAAAACGACTATATATAACAGTGGAGTCAAAACACCGTTTATTGTCCGCTGGCCAGGGGTGGTCAAACCGGGGTCTCACAGCAATTCATTGGTCAGCACCGTTGATATTGCACCGACATTTTGCAATGTCGCAGGTCTGAAGGGCAGTAAGACGTTTCAGGGAGTCGATTTTCAGCCTTTACTGAAAAATCCAGAGCAGACAATTCGAGATCATACATTTTCCGAACATAACTGGCACGATTTTGATGACCATCAGCGGTCCTGTCATTCCTTAAGATTCAACTATATTCGTACTGCCTATACCGATTTTCCCGGGACGCCCCCAGCTGATGCGGTGCGAAGTCCGACGTATCAGGTAATGCACAAACTCAAAGATCAGCACTTACTAAACGCTGCACAGCTCAACCCGTATCTTGTCCCCAGGCCGGCTGAAGAACTTTATGATGTGATTAATGATCCTCATGAATTATATAATCTGGTGAATGATCCGAAATACCAGGCAGAGTTGAGAAAACAGAGAGCCAGGCTGAATCGCTGGATTCTCGAAACCGAGGACACGATCCCTCAAACAAGAAGACCAAACGGTTTTGATCGTGTGACCGGCGATGCAGTTAAGTTGCCCTCAGCAGGCAAAAAGAAATAGATTTTGAGTTTGAAAATGAATGAATCATTCTAGTGGAAATCTCGAATAATGGTTCTCCCCCTTACGCAAGGGGGAGTTAGAGGGGGTTTTAAAACTACTTATTAAATTCAAACTGTCTCCAAGAAGCCCTGGAGTTCAATTTTAGAGGAACTCATCTCTTGCTTTTCTGCCCGGCTGTCTCACTGTAGGTGACCTTATGGATAGAACTCGGGGCTGAGGTATCTTGAACAGTACATAAAACGTGAATTTGTGGTGCTTAGTTGAGGCAAATCGTGAAATTTGGCCTTTGTTTCGAGAATGAAGAAAAAATCGTGGCATTGATGGATTGATCACTGTGACTTAACTCGTTATTCTCTTACGCTTTGCTAATCCCAAATTATGCAAACATACTTGGATTACGCTTTTTGACGCGAAATGGATGCGCGTTTTCACATGGTAAATAATTAAGTGACAAACAATGGCAGTAGAACTTGTACAGCGAACAACAGTCGCAAAGAACGAAACATTTGAGCCGGAATGGTTTCATGTTGATGCTGAGGGACAAATTGTCGGACGATTTGCATCTGCTTTGGCTATGGTCCTGATGGGAAAACATAAGCCAGGCTACACAGCACACGTGAATACTGGGGACTATGTGGTTGTGACCAATGTCGAAAAGGTTCGATTTTCTGGACCTGAAATGGCTCATGATACTCATCCCCGATTCACTCAGAAGTTCTCTGAAAAAGAATATCAATCTTACAGTGGCTATCCCAGTGGTCGAAAAGTGACTAAGGGATTGGTTATGCTTGAACGGCATCCTGAAAAAATTCTTGAGGAAGCTGTTCGCAGAATGTTGCCTAAGAATAAGCTGGCTCGGAAAATGTTGGGTCGCCTGAAATTAAGCGTTGGTCCAAATCACGATCATCAAGCTCAGCAGCCCAAGCCAATGCCTGAGTATCTGTTGGCTCGTTGTAAAAAATAATTATTGTTACAATTTACATAACAAGGATGTATCAGTTTGCTGTTGAAGAAGAATAGCCATCAAACTGACCACATATTTCGATTTCCTGAATCAATTCCCGGATGGACTTAATGAATACGGAACTTCCACAAGACGATCAAAACGAACAACTTGCTACAGATCAACCTGCGGCAGAGCAGACACCCGTAGCTGAAGAAGTTGTCGAAACCGTTGCGGTTGAAGCTACAGACGAAACCGTTGCGGTTGAAGCTACAGCCGAAGCTGTTGTTGAAGAAACTGCGGCTGAAACTACAGATGAGGCTGTTGTTGCTGAAACTCCTGCTACTGTTGATGATGGAACATCTGATGAATCAGAAGAACAGGACGCATCAGCTCCTCAGTTGACATTGGGCGATTCAGATTCAGATTCTGAAACGGAATCTGAAGAAGAGGCTGAAGCAAAGCCTTATGTCGAACCTAAAATTCGTGGTCGTATCGACAAATTTGGAACTGCGATGGGAACTGGACGTCGAAAGACTTCAGTCGCTCGTGTTCGAATTAAGGATGGTAACGGGGCGTTTACAATTAATGGTCGTCCAATGGAAGATTATTTCCGGTTGGAACGAGATCAGAAAATGATCAAAGCACCATTGGTTGCTGTTGAAGAGTTGGGAAAAGTTGATGTCTGGGTTCGTACTCATGGTGGCGGACTGACTGGTCAAACCGGGGCAGTTATCCTTGGTATCGCCAGAGCATTACAGGTTAAAAACCCAACGAATCATCCGACCCTGGCTGAAGGCGGCTTCTNAACTCGTGATAGTCGAATGGTTGAACGTAAGAAGTATGGTCAGGCCAAAGCGCGTAAGAGCTTCCAGTTCTCAAAACNATGATATTCTAATGAGTGCCGACTTGAGAAATGTGCAGTTTTCATTCCGTTATTATTTAGGCGGTTAACTGTTTCTCGGTCGCTTGGTTTCATGAGAAAATCCCCGGTCGAGCATTCGAACCGGGGATTTTTTTATATCTTGCTGGCACCTCGCGGGCAATACGACTTGATTCAGTCAATTGATAGTTCTCATTCACAGGTTAAATCGGGAGAAAAAGGATGTATCAATCGCTGTTACTTCCCGATTTACGCCAGATGCTTAATGAGAATGATGAATTAGGCATGAAGGAGTTCTGTGAAGTCCTTTTTCCAGCAGTTTCGGCTGAAATTCTCACCGAGCTTCAACCTGCCGAAGCTTGGCGAGTTCTTTCCAAAAGTAGTAACTTGACCCGGCTGGTTGAAATCTTTGGGTATTTCTCTTTGTCATTTCAGGTGCAGTTGGTCAATGTGATTGATCGAGAACCGTTGTCTCGTTTAATTGAAGAGTTGGCACCTGATGACCGCGTGGATCTACTGGAACGTCTCGATCCGGAGCATGTTGAGAGTCTGCTGCCGTTGATCGCTCAGGCTGAACGTACCGATATCCGCAAGCTGCTTTCTTATCCGGAGGATTCTGCTGGTTCCATCATGACCAGCGAATACGCTTCTCTTCCCAAGGACATTACAGTCTCCGAAGCATTTGAGCGATTACGATTGCAGGCTCCGGATCGAGAAACGATTTATTACATTTATATTATTGACGAGCAAAGGCATTTGCTTGGTTTCCTTACGATGAGAAAGTTGATTCTGGCTAAACCTGACCAGAAATTATCTGATGTGATGGCTCGTGATGTCCTTTCGGTGCGGGTTGATGAAGATCAGGAAAAAGTTGCGAGAGATGTTAACAGGTACGGTTTTATTGCAATACCGGTTGTTGATAACGATAACCGTCTGGTTGGAATTGTGACGCATGATGATGCTTCGGATATTTTGGAAGAAGAAGCTGAAGAAGATCAGCATCGCCTGGCTGCTGTAGAGCCGTTGGAAGATTCTTATCTTTCGACTCCTGTGATTACCTTGGCAAAGAAGCGAGGCGTCTGGCTCTTTTTCCTGCTCGGGGCATCTGTGTTGACTGCCTGGGTGTTGAAGTATTTTGATGCTGGTAATGAAAATAACTGGTTGATTATGTTTCTCCCTTTGGTGCTTGCCAGTGGTGGAAATGCGGGATCGCAATCGGCTGCCTTGGTGATTTCAGCCTTGGCACGGGATCAGTTACGGCTCAAACGAGGTAGTGCTTTCAATATTATCTATCGGGAATTCTTCCTCAGTGCGATTTTAGGAGGATCTGTTAGTCTTGTTTCGCTGGGGGCAGCCTGGTTCTTGACCGGTGCAGTGGAACCTGCGATTGTTGTTTCGAGTACTGTGTTTCTGGTGGTCGTGATGGCTTCTGTTTCAGGAGCTGCTCTTCCCATTCTTGTGCAATCATTTCATGTTGACCCTGCTTATATGTCAACGCCGTTGATTGCAGCACTGGTTGATGTGGCTGGAGTCATCATTTATTTTAATGTCGCGTATCTGGTTTTTGGTTATTACCCCGTTTGATCATTTTATTGAAAACGTGGCTGTAGATAATGATTTTTAACCGACTTTTCTGGCGAATATTTCTCGCCAATCTCATGACTCTCGTGTTACTGACGGTTGTTTTCTTGATGATTGTTTCACGAATCAGCGATCAGCAATTTGAGCATGTCGATCCAGTAAAATCCGTCTATGGTTTACAAACTCATGTAGAATTTGTCACGCAGCAGATCGTCGCCAATATTTGGGTTGGGTTTTTGTCTGTATCGCTCGTGGCTGCGATTATCAGCTTTTTTGTTTCATCTCAAATTACCAGTCGATTACAACAGTTGGTTTTAGCTTCACAGGCGCTTGCCGCAGGGAAGTCGGGGCAACTGGTCCCTGTTGTTTCTACTGATGAGCTGGGTCAATTGGCTTTTTCGTTCAATTCGATGAATCGAGAACTGACGAACCAGCTTGATGAACTCAGGCAACGGGAGTTGCAGATGAGGGAACGCAGCGAAGGTCTTTCGACTGTACTCGGGGGAATGGTTGAAGGTGTGATTGCTGTCGATTCGAAGGAGATGATTTTATTTGCAAATGAAGCTGCATTCAAGATGCTTGAGTTTGATGGCAGGGATGTGGTTGGTCGCCCTTATTGGGAAGTACTCCGGAATACTGATGTGCAGAAAGTGTTCCGAGATGTCGTCTCGGGGCAGTTTCAACTTCGGCGGGAGATTGTGATACCACGTTCGCAGGCTCGAATTGCCTTTATTGCGTCCAAGTTGCCTGGCGATCCTTGTCCCGGTGTTGTTTTGGTGTTGCATGACGTGACTGCGTTACGAAGACTGGAGAATGTTCGATCAGAATTTGTTTCGAATGTCTCTCACGAATTGAAAACTCCATTGGCTGCAATTCAAGCTTGTACTGATACGCTGGTTGATGGGGCGATTCATGACCCAGAACATGCGATGAACTTTCTGATGCAAATCGCAGATCATTCTGATCGTCTGCATAAATTGATAATTGATTTGATGGAATTAGCTAAGATTGAATCTGAGGAGGATGTTTTCGATACGGAGCCGATTGATATTGGAGTCCCGATTCAGGAAGCCATTGATGAGCATGTTGACGTGGCGAAATCTCATGGGGTTTCGCTTAAGTATGAAGCAACGATTGAAGAACTCGTTGTACGAGCGGACCAGGATGGAATTCGAACCATCATTAATAATTTGCTCGATAACGCGATTGTTTACACGGCTTCTGGCGGTGAAGTGCGTGTAAAATGGTTTCAGGATCAACAGAGTGTTGTTATTCAAATATCAGATACCGGCATAGGAATCGAGCATCAACATCAGAAAAGAATCTTCGAGAGATTTTATCGAGTAGATTCTGCGCGTTCTCGTGAAGCGGGAGGCACCGGTTTAGGTCTTGCGATTGTCAAACATTTGTGCCAGTACTTCTCTGGAAAGATTAGCATGAATAGCGAACCCAATGTCGGCACAACTTTCGTAATTACGTTTCCATTGTATGATCCGACTGGTCCAACTACCGGTTAGGGACTGCCGTTTAAGAAGAGGCTATTGGAAGCAAATGAAAGCGGATAGATTTTATTTTACCACAGAGACACAGAGAACACGGAGTTAAAGAGGTAGCAGAAAACAAGTAATATAACTCAAGTAATATACCGTCTGGTTTTGCGATGAAATAAGATCCAACTGGTTTTTTCTCTGTGGCCTCTGTGTCTCCGTGGTTTATTCTATCTTCCCCTGTTTGATAACAGCAACGCTGGCTGAGACGTCAGGAAATTATCATTAGGTCGTTTATGATTTAAAGCTATCTGGACTACTTCGTAGAGCAGTATGTCGATTGAAGAATCGCATTCAGCCCCGTTCTCATTAAGTAACCTAACGCTTAACGCCTATTAACTAATGCCCACAAAACCACACATTGCGATTCTGATGGAGTTCCCAACCGCATTGGGTGGGGAACGTTCGTTGCTTTCGATATTGGGCCTGCTAAAGGACAAGTATGAAATTACTTTGCTTGCTCCGACGCAGGGGCCCCTTGCTGNTTTGATCAAGTTAGCTGAGGTGAAGCATCTTCAGTTTTCTGTTCGGAATTTGCAGGGGATCAGGAAATCGGATGAGGAACTTTTAAGCGAATTGCATCTGTTGTTGCATGCGGAAAGTTTTCAAATCGTGCATGCGAATTCTGTTTCTCTGGCTCGGTTTCTTGGTCGCCATCGTGATCGATTTCCGCAGACGGTGACCGCTCATTTGAGAGACATTATGAAATTGTCTGCTCGGGCGATCCGCGATGTTTCCAGCTTGGATCGTTTGATCGCGGTTTCTCGTGCTACAGCAGAATCATATCAGCTTCAAGGTGTCCCCGAAGAGAATGTTCAAGTGATATACAATGGGATTGATTCCGCTGCGTTTGTTCCCACAAAAAAACTGGATTTGCATCGTGAGTTGGGCTTGCCGAAATCAGTTCGGTTTGCAGCGACCATTGGGCAGATTGGATTACGCAAAGGGCATGACGTGCTTGTTGAAGCGATTCCAAGTCTTGCAACCGTTTATCCGGATTGGCATTATCTGATTGTTGGTCAGCGGTATTCGACTAAACAGGAAAGTCGAGAGTTTGTCGATCAGATGTTAGGGGCATTAGACCAAAATGGAAATGCGTCCCGAGTGCACTGGTTGGGATACCGGACTGATGTTGCAGATATTTTCGAACAGACGGATTTGCTCATTCATCCTGCCCGGCAAGAGCCATTTGGGAGAGTGTTGCTGGAAGCAGCTGCGATGGGGAAAGCCATTCTAGCCAGCGATGTTGGCGGGACATCAGAGATGTTGGTGCATCAGAAATCTGCCTGGTTGGTGAAGCCAAGCGATGTGGATGCGATTCGGGAGGCTTGTCTATTGTTGATGGGTGATGAGAAACTCCGAGATCAGCTTGGTAATCAAGCTCAAGCGAGAATCGCCCATGAATTCACGATTACTGATTCTGCCCGTGAATTAGCATTGCTCTGGGATGATTTTCTGTAGCTGAGCGAATTGCTTTCGTGGGCGAATTTCGACAGAATATATGAACAATATGAGTCTGTTAATTGATTATGAATTCCATCTATTTTGTTCTGTCCTTTTTTATTGAATGAATGAACAAGCATGTTACGTCTAATTCCTTTGTTTTGTTTAGTTTTCATCATTTCGTGTAGCAAGGCTCCTTCCGATTCTGAACAGAGCAATAATTCGGGAAGTGAAAAGGCATATCGTTTTGCGGTAATCCCCAAAGGGACAACGCATGAGTTTTGGAAGTCGGTTCATGCAGGGGCAGAAAAAGCCGCCCAGGAAGCTGGGAATGTCACGATTCTTTGGAAGGGCCCTTTGCTGGAAAATGATCGTGTTGGTCAGATCAGCGTTGTTGAGGACTTTATCGTCAATCAAGTGGATGGCATCATTTTGGCCCCTTTGGATTCTCAAGCATTGATTGATTCTGTTTTACATGCTGTGGAAGAAGATATCCCTGTTGTCATTTTTGATAGTGGGCTGGGCGAAACGGATGCCTTGGTCAGTTATGTAGCCACCGATAACACGCATGGCGGAGAGTTGGCTGCTCGGGCGATGGCGAATGTGCTAGGTGGCAAAGGAAATGTCATCATGCTGCGATACAATTCCGGAAGTGAAAGTACCGAACAGCGAGAAGAAGGATTTCTGGCAACGCTTAAGGCAGAGTTTCCTCAAATCAAAGTATTGTCCTCGGATGAATATGCAGGCACGACACCAGAAAGTTCCTTGGAAAAAGCGATCGAAGTTCTTAGTAAATACGAGGGACAGGTCAACGGGATTTTTGCAGTTTGTGAGCCAAACGCGACCGGTACACTTGGAGCGTTACGTGAATTGAATCTGACGGAAAAAGTAAAGTTCATTGCTTTTGACCCCAATGCAGATTTGATTGATGGGATGAAGAAAAATCATGTCCAGGGAATTGTACTTCAGGATCCGGTAACAATGGGATACGAAGCTGTGAAAGCCATGTTGGCTCACCTGAATGGTGAAGAGGTAGAAAAACGACTTAAAACTGGTGAGTACGTTGCGACTCCTGAAAACATGGATGAAGAACGTATGCAGGAATTGCTCGAACCAATTCAGGTGGACTAATAGAAGTTTTCTAAAATGAATTTCAGAGCTTCTTGGCGACTGTTTGGTTATAAAAGTAGGTTAAAACCCCCTCTAACTCCCCCTTCGTAAGGGGGAGAACCAAACTTTTTAGAGTTCTCCCATCAGAGATTACGTCGTTTCTGACTCATTTGGGATATTAAGTTGCAGTATCGAAAGAGTTTGTCTTGATGAGCCGAGAGAATGATTTACCTGTTGCCATTGTTACCGGGGCAGCTGGTGGAATAGGTTTTGCCACTGCGATGTTGCTGTCAATGCGGGGGTATCGTGTTGTGACTTGCGATCTGAATCCGCTTTCAGAACCATTGCCTGCGGATTCGGGATGGGATCAGCATTTGATTGCAGATGTCAGCTGTGTGGATGATCTTTTACGTTTGGTAAATGCTGCTTCTGCGTTAGGCCCGATTCGAGCATTAGTAAATAACGCAGGTGTGGGATTGATCAAACAGGTAGAGGATGTTTCTGAAGCGGAATGGGATCGTGTTTTAGGAACTAATTTCAAATCTGCATTCTTTGCGACAAAGCATGTTTTACCTTACATGAAAAAAGCAGGTGGCGGGTCGATCGTGAATGTATCGAGTAATGCGGGATTGCTACCCCGGGCGCATGACCCGGTCTATTCTATTAGCAAAATGGCATTAGTCGGGATGACACGCAGCTTAGCGTTGTGTCTTTCGTGTGATAACATTCGTGTCAATTCTGTTTGTCCAGGACCGGTCAGTAATACCGGAATGGTTGATGCAGAGCTGGATCGTGCAGAAGACCGCGAAGCTGCGGTGAAAAAAGTGATTGCAGCCAGTCCGTTAGCTTCGAGCCAGGGAAGAATGATTACGCCCGAAGAAGTTGCAGAATCGATTGCCTATTTGTTGAGCGATGCATCCTCGATGATTACCGGGACAGCGATTGCAATCGATGGCGGGAAATCATTGGGAGTGCCACCAGCGGATTCTTGGAAATCTGGCTTGGATAGTTAATTGCTGATGGTGTCGGATATCATTTCACTACGAGATTCTAAGTCGTGCTGCTATTGAAAGAGATTTGCTGATAATGAATTTGCAGGGGGAGAAACGCCAAGCCGCGATACCATTTATTATGATTATGTTGTTCATCGACATACTTAGTATCGGCGTCATCATCCCAGTGTTGCCAGAATTGGTGAAAGAATTTGCAGGCGGAAGCACTTCACTGGCCGGTGTGTATGTTGGAGTGATTGGTGCAGCCTATTCGTTGATGCAATTTCTGTTTGCACCGATTCTGGGAGCTTTGTCTGATCGTTATGGTCGTCGCCCTGTGCTTTTGATTTCGATGTTTGGTTTGGGCATAGACTTTCTTGTCTTGGGCTTTGCACCAAATATTACCTGGCTGTTTTTTGGCCGCCTGTTTGCGGGAATTATGGGGGCCAGTATTTCCACCGCCAACGCTTATATTGCAGATATATCTACTGCGCAAACTCGTGCCCGGAATTTTGGTTTGGTAGGCGTGATGTTTGGTCTGGGCTTTATTTTCGGCCCGGCTTTAGGTGGCCTTCTGGGAAGCGTTCATCTGCGAATGCCATTTTTTGTTGCAGCCGGATTAGCGATCATAAATGGTCTCTACGGATATTTTATATTACCTGAATCTCTCCCGATGGATCAGAGAAGCAGTTTTACGATATCCAAAGCGAATCCGTTTCGGACAATCTCTCGGTTACGTGCTTACCCGGTGATTGCAGGCCTGGCGATTGCTTTTGTCTTTTCATCGTTGGCACATCGTGGTTTAGAGAATGTCTGGGTTCTTGCAACCAGTTATCGATATGGATGGGATGAATTTGATAATGGATTAACTTTGGGGTTAGTTGGTGTGATGGCTGCGGTGGTTCAGGGGCTGTTGCTGAAACCGACAATCGCTGCTTTTGGGGAACGCAAAACGATTCGACTTGGTTTGTTGATTTCTACCATCACTTTTGCAGCCTACGGCTTGGCGTCTCAGGGGTGGATGGTTTTGTGTATTATTGTGTTTGGTTCTTTTGGTGGAATCGCGGGGCCTGCCATTCAATGTCTTGTCGCTGCAAATGTCGATTCGTCTGATCAGGGAAAGGTGCAGGGGGCTTTGACTTCGCTGGTGAGCTTAACGAATATTGTGGCCCCCTTGTTGTTTACCGCAGGGTTGTTCAGCTATTTCACCTCTGAAAAAGCAGTCGTGCAATTACCCGGTGCCCCATTTTTCCTGGGAGCCGTGTTTCTGGCCATCTCTTATATTATTGTCGTCAAAGTGTTTGCTCGATTTCCCGCCAAGCAGTCAAAGTGATACGCATTCGCGTATTTGTTCTCGCGTTGTATGTAGTGATTCTAAGGGAACTTCTCTTAATTCAAAAAGATATTGCGGGTGGAGGGTAGACATTCTTGTCTGCCTTGAATTGAGGCATGCTCAAACGAAACAGACACAGAATGTCTGTGCCCCCTTTGGTGTCAATTGGCAGGCAGTTCAATGGAATCAATCATTTTCAGAGCCTGTTCTTCGTCCCATTCTTCTTCGCTAACAGACATGATGAATATGATTGGACCTTGTGCTCCATTAATCACGGCATGGATTTGCCGAACTTCTTTTTGTGACTCTTTGGTTTTTCCTTTAATGAATTGGAATTTGACGACTTCGCCGTTAATGGTTCGTTCGTGGGTTTGTTCATCGCCTTTTTCGATTTCATCGACCTCAATCTCTGTATTTCCGGTATCGATAGAGTCGCGAATGCTATCCAAAACGCCTTGGTCGGTCGCCAAGGTTCCAGAAAACCCCATGACCATAATCATCCCGTCGTCTTCAGGGGAACTAATGAAGACTCCGTTCATGGAGATCAGTGAAAAGGCCTTCATTTTGATTGTGCCTTGTGGTTCAAAACCTTCTGGCAATTCAATTTTGAGTATCGTCTCAAGTTCCTGTTGGGCAATAACTGGGTTTTGTTCAATTTGAGGAACCATCGAGTACAGACTGATGCCAATTCCGCAACAGCAAAGCAAAGAGAGTCCCCCCATTGACGCCAGAACGATTAAAAAGACCTTCAATCCGCAGCCCGTCTTTTGTTTGTTAATTGAACCGGGGTTTGAGCGATAATCTGAGTCAATTGGCTGGTTGCCTTCAGGTGTGAAGAGCTCGTCGTTGTCGGAATTCATATCAGTTGTTCTTCAATGGGGCTTGTTTTTAGCATATACAAAACGGGGCGGACCTCTTAGGTTCGTTGTATCTTTAATTCAGTTCATCGGGGCATTGTAGCTGTCTCAGTATTGTAATTCGAGACTGATTTTACTTAAGTGGGCAACTGGGTGTAAACAACGGTCAGAAAACGTAGCGCCGAGCGGGCAGAAAGTGTAGCGCTGGTTGCGGGGAGATT